>JAFYBI010000032.1 GCA_017540285.1 Clostridia bacterium
AACAGCTTCCCCTCTCCGTTGATGAAGGGCGTATCGGAAGCACAATCCCCGGTGATTTTATCCCAAGTCTTCTGCCGGATCGACACGCTGTACCGCATAACACGCCTGGCCAGATCGGAACCGATCCTCTCCGCGGCTTTCATCCGTTCGTTTACAAGCGCGTACAGCGACGGCGGCAGAAACGCGATCCGAACGCTGTCCTCTCCGAGTCTGGTTTTAGCGGCCACCCATGAATCCTCGTCATCCAGGAACGGAGAGCCGGTTTGGGAAAGCAGAAAATCCTCGGGATCCGGCGGCTTCAGTTCATATGTTCCCGCCTGCGCTGATTTGAATTTGTCACCGTACTGCTGTCGATAGAAGATTTCCGCTTCGTTTTCATTGAGAATCACCTCGGAATAGACCTGATTGACCAGTTTCGGAATATCCTCCGGTATGGAAATGACCGGATGCCGCGCGAGGATGTCCCTTGTCCGCTTCAAAAAGAGTTCATAATAAATCGCGCCGGACGCGCCGAAATCGTCGCCCTTCGGGACAAGGACAGTCACACTCGGTTTGCGAAGAGCTTCAGGGCGGACGGTATTCTTATGTCTGTACAGACGTCCCAACCGCTGGAGGAGAAGATCGATCGGAGCGAGCTCCGTAATCATGGTGTCAAAATCCAGATCGAGGCTCTGCTCCACCACCTGCGTCGCTACCAGAATCACCCGGCGCGGTCTGTCGGTATGATCCTTCCCGAACAGGCGGAGACATTCTGTTTCGATTTCCTCTCTCCGCGCGGCGGAAAACCGGGAATGGAAAAGCATGATCGGGCAGTCCGTGCCGCTGTTTTTCAGCAGTCGGTAGATTTCCTGCGCGCGTCCGACCGTGTTGACCAGCAGACACAGACAGCCGCCGTCCCTCGTCTTTTCCAGCGCAAGCTCGACGACTGGCATATTGTCGTCCGGACTGCATGTCAGGCAGGAAACTTCTACGCGGTTGCGCTGTTCGCTTCCCTGTACCGGGATCTGTTCAATCCTGCCGTCCGGATATACGGACGTGATCAGAGGATATCCTTCCGTCAATTCGGTTTTCTTCCCGGGTTCGCGGTATACCTCTAAAAACGCGCTCTTCTTCTCTGCCGGAAGCGTCGCCGAGAGCATCACGACAGGGATCCGCAGAACGCGGCACCATTCAAGAAGCCGCACAAGGATATTCGACATATAGGCGTCGTACGCGTGAACTTCGTCGATCACCAGAACCTTGTTCGCCAGGCCGAGAAGCCGAAGCACGCCATATTTGATGTGCAGAACCGCCATCAGCGCCTGATCGACCGTACCGACTGCCCAGGGAGAGAGAAGAGCCCGCTTGCCCGGCTTCAGCCAGTTTTCAAGGCCGTCCGAGGAATCCGAGCCTTCGCTCTGACGCAGTTCTCTGTCATCGTCTTCTTTCAGCCATGCCATGCCGTGCATCAAACGTGCTCCGGGGATCCCGTGTTCCTGCAGAAAAGCATTGACCCGGTCATACATCTGATTTGAGGTGGCGGCAGTCGGCATCGCGACATACACGCCGGTTTTCCGCCAGAATCGAGCCATCTTCACTGCCGCGAACAATCCGGCTTCCGTTTTCCCCTCTCCCATCGGCGCTTCGAGAATGGTCAGAAAGGGCATTTCGTCCTGTTTCCGAAACTTGTTTTCCATGGCTTTTTGCAGAGGACGCAGCGAGTCTTCCGTCATTCATGACCAGAAATCCGTCATGCTTTCTCCCGTGACGGACGGGCACTTATCCAGTCCGATCTTCTGAAGAAAAGCGCGGATTTGTTCCGTTAGAGCGTCTTCGGGGATTGGTTCCGCGTTACCGGCGAACGGAGAGGATGAGGCGATCCAGTCCGTCAGGATCAGAAGCGCGGTCATCGTCGTACACGCGGCGTCCACATGTTTGAGCTGATCGAAACACATCACCGGAGGGGTAAAACGGTCGCGAATCCTTTTCTCGATCGTATCCTGAACCTGTACCCAGTCAGGATAAGCGCTTGTCAGAGCAGGGACGACATATCCGCCTTTTTTCCCCTGATGATGGAGCTGCAGGATCTGGGAAAAGCAGATTCGCAGATCCGTATCGAACAAACCTTCTCTTTTCCATATTCTTTTAACGATTTCCGCACTCCCTCTCTCATGACGGTACGTATTTTCTGGTATCCATACGGAGAGTTCGGGGTGTTTTTCCAAAAACACCTGTACAAAGCCGACGAGTTTATTGAAAGCAAAATACGGGAACGCCTTTCCTTCGTCATGCATCCCGGCAAGATACTGCGCCAGACGAATCGTGTCCTCCTCCGACAAGCCCAGCCACTCCGCCAGATCCGGCAGCAGGTTTGAAAAAACGCTGTTTGTCAGCAAGATCTTGATGACGATCGCCGCCTCATACAGGTGGCACTCCAGCGATTTCCGCGGCTCGCTCTTTGACCAGACAAAACGATCAAGTTCACTATTCACCATCAGACTCTCCATCACACTTTGATTCCGTAATCTTTTCACAAGCAGCCCTCAGCATTTCGGAATAGGCTGTCTTACTCTGTTCCGGCGCCATGATCCGCACCCGTCCGCCAAACCCGAACACCCAGCTGTAAAACACATGGTTGACGGCGATCTCAACTTCGATGACGAACTCCGTTTCCCGGTTCTCCGTGACCTTCACGTCCGTCCCGAAGCGGTCGATCATGGCGTCCATGAGGTCGTTGTCGCAGGACAGCGTAACGGTCTCCCGTTCCGTGCTGTACATCCGGAACATCGTCCCGACATAATCGGAAGGGGAGAAGTCCTCCGGCGGCGGGACGGCATCCTCGTCCAGGATTTCCGGTGTCCGATATATTCGCTCAATCCGATAACTGCCCATCCCGCCGTGCGTGTCGCACCATCCGATCATGTAGTAAAAGTCCCCATTCCAGACCAGGGAGCAGGGGCTGAACACATACGGCTCCCCGTCCCGTTTCAGCTGTTTGTTTTTGCAGGCGTCGTACTGATAGTACTGAAAGCGGATCTTCTTTTGGAGCCGGATCGCGCGGGACACGGTGTCGGCGATGTAGTATATCTGCTCGTTTTCCGGCTTCCGGTCCGGCGTCGTGACGAAATGATGCCGAAGTTGGTCCGCGCCGCCGACGCTGGCGAGTGTCAGCAGCTTATCCGTCAGGGCCTTGCTCTTTTTCTCCGTCACAAAGCGGGAGGATCCCACGGCGTCGATCAGAAGCTGCAGCTCGGGAAGCTCGAAGAGGCGGTGGGAGACATAGTACCGGTTCTGAGTCGAGCGCACCGTTTCAATACACATCCCGACTTCTGTCAGAAAGCGGATGTCCTCATGGATCGTCCGCGCGTCGGAGGACAGACCGTATTTTTCATTGAGAATCCGGTTTATCTGTGCTGCCGAAAGCATGTGCGTTTCGTCCGTCTGTTCATACAGCAGCTCCGCGATGCGCCAGAGCCGTTGTTTTCCGGGATTTTTGACCATATCCGTCCTCCCTGTTTTTTGCCCATATTATACCATTGCTGTCATGGAATGTCAATCAAGATTATCGCTCCGAAGAGGAGGATGACATTTTTTTGTCGACCTCCCGGATCCGCAAAGAAATATCAGAGAAAGTGTGCACGCCCAAACCATTTCCGTAAACTTTACCGAAAATTTACGCCTTCCGTGCTTTCTTTTCTGAAATCTTGTTGATTTTTCCCGCGCGATGCGCTACAATATCCTCGTATATCCCTGACTTTTCCCGAATGAGGATGACCATGCGCCAGAAAATCCGCCGTATCCTTGCTTTCGTGATCGCCGCCGTCCTGATCCAGGGGCTCGCGCTCCTTTTCTTTACTCCCGCCGGGATCGAACGGCTCCTCTTTCTTCCCCTCCGCCTCCACGCGGAGAAATTCAAACCGGACAACAACGCCTACGCCGTCTATTACGACACCCGCACGGACGTCGCCGCAGCCGATCTCATCGTCGTCGGCATCGACACGCACGTTGCGGAGTCCTACGACGCCCTCGGGCATTTTTCCCGCTATGTCAAGCAGTACAACGACTTCTCCGCCGTGCTCATGCCCTTCACCCGCGCGCAGATCACCATCACGGGTTCGCTGATGAAGCAGACCGACGAGGAGAAGTTCCGTAAGCGCATCCAGTCCCTGAACGAGAGCTACGGTCTCTCCGCCGACTGCTGCGACTATCTCTCCGAGCTCTTCTATGTCAACACCACCATGTCCGCGGCGAAGAAATTCAACGTCGTCTCCTTCTCGGACGATGCGGAAGGATCGGATACCTCCCGCCCCGCGCAGATCGCCGAGGCCTACCGCGAGACCGAACGGAGCGCGCTCTGCGTCGTCGATACCGCCTTCCTGAAAGAAGAGGCCGATGAGCTCGCCCGTCTTCTCCCGGACGCGACGATTCTCACGATCGGGATGTACTACGACCGCGACACCGTCTCTCCGTGGACGCACGAGGCCGTCACCTTCCCGGATTTCTCCGCCGGGCCCGCCTGCTTCTTCGTGAAAAACAGCACACTCGGCCGGTATTACCGCTACTACCATTTCGTGACGGATCTCTTCGACGCCGAGCGCGAGGATCCCGTCGACGCCCGCTTCACCGATTACTTCTTCGTCATCGCGAACGGAACGCCCGCCACCCCCGGCGGAGAACTGGAGACCCCATGATCGTTCTGGAAAACCGTGAATTCGAAGCATCCGTTTTCGCGAAGGACTGTCCGCTTGCCGTTCCCGTCGAGATCACCGCGGAGGAGGGCGGCGGACTCACGCTGCTCGTCTATTCCTTCTGCGTGGGGATCGCGCGGGAATTCGAAGAGCGATTCTCCGCCGATCCGCTCAGGGACGCGGCGATCGGCTGGCTGCGGGACGAGCTGAGCGGGAAGATGCTCTCCCTCGGCTACGACGAGTGCGATATTGAGAGCTATCCGCTGTACGATTACCGCCCCGACCGGCTCGATGGGGACGCCGTCCTCCCGGGCTGCGAGATCATCGCGACCCTCGACGGCGAGAAATGGGAGGACTTGCCCCTCGACGAGTTTGTCCTCGATCCCGCCGATCCCGCCGACCGGATGGCGGTGATCCGCGAGGACGGAAGGATCGTCTGCTATGCCGGGATCAACGACATTTCCGAAGAGGACGGGTGCTGCGAGCTGACGGTCGAATGCGAAGAGGCATGGCGCCGCCGCGGATACGGCGCATCCTGCACGGTCCTGCTCGCCGATCATCTTCTGCGCCTCGGCAGGTCCGTCCAGTATGTCACCTCGCACCTCAACGAGCCGTCGGTGAAGTGCGCCGAACGCGCCGGTTTCGTCCGCCGCAGATCCGTATTTCCCTTTGTCTTCCGCAAATCCGGCGTCGACGACGGCGAATTCTTTGACTTTACCTGAACGGAATACGGCCCCCATTCTGAATTCTTTTTCTCAAAAGGTGCTCTATGGCTTACGATGCCGCAATGCTCCGCTTCGTCGTGCACGAGATCAACGAAAAGCTGACGGGCGGAAAAGTCGATAAAATCTACCAGCCGGGACATGACGAGGCGGTCTTTGTCATCCGCTGCGGAGGCGAGGAACACCGCCTTGACCTCTCCGCGGGCGGGAACGGCTCCCGCATGAACCTCACCGCGCTCAGGCCGGAGAATCCCGTCACGCCGCCCATGTTCTGCATGATGCTGCGCAAGCACTTCTCCGGAGCGCGCTTTGCCGGAGCCGAACAGCTCGGATTCGAACGCGCCGCGCGCCTCACCTTCGATACCCACGACGAGATGGGCTTTTCCACGCAGAAGCATGTCATCGTGGAACTGATGGGGCGGTTCTCGAACATCATCATCACGAACGCAGAGGACAAGATCATCGGCGTTCTCAAACCCGTCGATTTCACCACGAGCGAAAAGCGGCAGGTCCTGACGGGGATGACCTACGAGCTTCCCCCGAAGCAGGACAAGGAGGACCCGCTCTCCGAAAAGGTCGACGAGCGGTTTTTCAAGGCGCTCGCCGCCGCGGAGGATCCGGACCGGCCGGCCGAGAAATTCATCATGTCGCATTTCGCCGGACTCGCGCCCGTCATCGCCCGGGAGATCGCCTACCGCGCCGCCGGAAAGACCGACGCCACCATGCGGGAGGCGTCCCGCGACCTCACGGAACAGTTTTTCCGGATGATCGGACGCATCCGCGGCTTCGACGGCGTCCCCACCGTCGTGAAGGATGACACGGGCAAGCCCGTCGAATACGCCTTCACGGAACTGCGGCAGTACGGCGGCCGGATGCGCACGGAAACGCTCGATTCCTGGGGCGCGCTCATCGACACGTATTACGGCGAGCGCAGCCGGGAGGAGAGGCTCCACCGCAAGGCCGGGGACATCTTCCGCCTCCTCACGAACGCCGAAGCCCGCATCACGAAGAAGATGAACCTCCAGCGGGACGAGCTCGCAGCCTGCGACGACGGCGAGCGGTACAAGCTCTGGGGCGATCTCATCACGGCGAACATCTGGCAGCTCTCCCGCGGGATGACCGCGTGCACCCTCCCGAACTGGTACGACGAGGCGGGCGGCGAGGTGACGATCCCGCTCGACAAGAGACTCTCCCCGCAGGCGAACGCGCAGGTCTATTACAAGAAATACAACAAATCGAAGACCGCGCGGGTGCACCTCACCGAACAGCTCGCGGCGGCGGAGGAAGAACTACAATACGTCTACACGGTCCTCGACGCGCTGAGCCGCGCGGAAGGGGAACGGGAGCTCGGCGAGATCCGGGCGGAGCTCTGGCACAGCGGCTACGCCTCGAAGATGAAGAACTACACCGAGCACCGCGCCCAGACCCCGACCCTCGCCCGCTACCGCACCACGGACGGCCATACGGTCCTCTGCGGGCGCAACAACGTCTCGAACGATTACCTGACGACGAAAGCCGCGGCCCGGAGCGACTGGTGGTTCCACGTGAAGAACCAGCCGGGCTCGCACGTCGTACTCGTATGCTTCGAGGGGGAGAGCGATCCCCCGGAAGCGGCGTTCACCGAGGCGGCCGAGATCGCGGCGTACAATTCGAAGGCGCGGGGCGGGGTGATGATCCCCGTCGACTACACCCGCGTCGCCAAGGTCAAGAAACCGGCCGGCGCGAAGCCCGGATTCGTCATCTACACGACGAACTGGACGGCCTACGTCACCCCCGACGAGGACAGGATCCTCGCGATGAAGCAGAAATAAACCCACGCAAAGGAGACGCACCATGGAGAAAAAAGTATTTGCATTTGACCTCGACGGAACGCTCACCGAGCACCGGACCTGGATCACCGACGAAAACCTCGCCGTCCTCGACGATCTCGCCGGGAGAGGGATCCGCGTCGTCATCGCGGGCGCGGGTCAGACCCGGCGGATCTTCACGCAGATGCGCGAGCACCCGGTGGACATCATCGGCAATTACGGTCTCCAGTACGCCGAATACCGCGACGAACGCGGGGACCTCGAGATCCTGCGCGATCTCACGCTCCCCTGCGACCGGGAGTCCGTCGCCGAGCGTATCGAGCGGCTGCGCGGCGTCATCGGCTTCACGGATTACGTCGGCGGAAGCGTCGAATTCCATCCGTCCGGGTGCGTGACCTTCCCCCTGCTCGGGACCAAGGCCGACATCGCGGACAAGCTCCTCTTCGATCCCACGCGGGAAAAGAGGCGCGCGGTCTTCTCCGAGGTCGCCGCCGCTTTCCCGGAATATACGGTCTTCGTCGGAGGCTCCTCCTCCTTCGATATGGCGCCGAAGCCCTACAACAAGGCCTATGCGCTCGACCTTTTCTGCCGCGAAGAGGGCTATGAGCACGCCGAGCTGACCTATTTCGGCGACGACTACGGCACGGGCGGAAACGACGAATGCGTCTATCTTTCGGACTTCGATTTCGTCCCGGTCGACAGATACATCCGGCTCCCGGAGATTGTCTCCGCCTATCTCGCGTCTCTCTGATCATCTTATCCGACACCGGGGAATGACACATGAAGATCCTGATTCTATCCTGCTCTACCGGCGAAGGCCACAACGCCGCCGCCCGCGCGCTGATCGAAGCGGCTGAGCTCCGCGGTGACCGGGCCGATCTGCGCGATCCCGTCTCCTTCGGCGGGGAACGCGCGAGACGGGCGGTTGCCGGCGCGTACAACGGCATGATCCGGCGCACGCCCGTTCTGTTCGGCGCGGTCTACGGCATCGGCGATCTCGTCGACCGCACGAACCTGACCTCCCCCATCTATCTTGCGAACGCGCTGTACGCCGAAAAGCTCTCGCGCGAGATCGTGCGGGAGGGCTACGACGCCGTGATCTCCACCCACCTCTACGGCGCGGAGGCGATGACCGCGGTCCGGCGGCGCGAGGGGAATCCGATCCCCTCCTACTGCGTCCTGACGGACTACACCATCATCCCGTTCTTTACCGAGCCGGACGCGGACGCGCTCTTCATCCCGCACGCCGATCTCATCGAAGAGGGGATCGAGAAGGGCGCCGTGCCCGAAAAGCTGATCCCGACGGGGATCCCGACCTCGCCGCGGTTCCCGTCCCCCGTCAGCCGGGAAGAAGCCCGCAGACGCCTCGGCCTCCCCCCTGCGGCGCGGGTCTATCTCTGTATGTCCGGCGGCGTCGGATGCGGGAATATGAGCCGGCTGTGCCGGAGGCTGGCGGAAACGTAGGAGGGCGATGACTGGCGCGTCTGCGTGCTCACGGGCCGGAACGCTGGCATGAAGGAGGCGCTCGAAGCGCGGTTTCCCGGCAACCATGTGACGGCGGTCCCGTTCACGAAGGAAGTCCCCCTCTGGATGCGCGCGTCGGACGCGGTGATCTCAAAGGCCGGCGGTCTTTCCTCGACGGAGGCGGCGGTCGCGGGGGTCCCGCTCATCCATCTCATGACCATTCCGGGATGCGAGACGAGAAACGCGGCGTTCTTCGAGGCGCGTGGCATGTCCCGCCGGACGAGGAGCGAATCGGAAGCGGCGGAGGCTGCGGCAGCTCTCATGAGGGACAGCGCGGCATCGGAAGCCATGCGGGAAGCGCAGCGGCAGAACACCCGCGCGGATGCCGCAGAGAGGATCCTTGCCTATGTGGCCGACCGTCTTTGAATTTCCGCGAGCCGAATGGATCCTCTGGGTCCTGCTGACCGTCGGCGGCTATCTTCTCGGAAGCGTGCATTTCTGCCGCTGGATCCCCCTCCTCGTGAAAAAGGTCGACGTCACGAAGGACAGCCGGGACGGCAATCCCGGCGCGGCGAACGTGTTCATGACCTGCGGCTGGAAGACGGGGCTCTTCTGCCTCTTCTGCGACATGGCGAAGGGGTTTCTACCGGTATTCGCCGCGACGAAATGGCTGCCGTGGCATCGCTGGCCGATCGTCATGGTGATGCTCGCCCCGGTTCTCGGCCACGCGTTCTCCGTGTTCTGGCATTTCCGCGGAGGGAAGTGCATCGCGACGATCTTCGGCGAGATGAGCGCGCTGCTCTGGCACACGCCCGTCGGACTGATCCTCGCGGGCCTGTACATCTTTTTCTCCGTCGCCGTGAAGATCGATCCGCACCGCCGCCGGAGCATCGTCACCTTCGCGCTCTTTCTCCCGGCCGCCGTCATCCTGGAGCTCTGTCTTCACCAGACTGCCGTCGGGATCGGGTGCGCATGCGTCTCCGCCGTCGCGATCGCCAAGCACGCCGTGATGAAGGACGACGGCGCGTGAATCAAACGGAAAACCCCCGCCATGGGATCGCGATCCCGGACGGGGGTGATTTGTTTTGCCAATATTCAGTTTTTCAGCCGCGCTTCGAGACAGTCGCCGAGGCTCCTGATGATATGGCCGTCCGGCGCGGCGGTCTCCTTCGCCGTGACCATCGAATTGAGGATCGCCTCCTCGGTCGCTTCCCCCGCTGCCCGGAACAGACGGTCGAGGCGATCCTCGCGGACAGCGGTGAAGGAGAGCATGTCGCCGTCACCCGGGCGGATCACGTTCGCCGTCGAGAAGCCGAGGAAGATCTCGCCGCTCCCGTGCCCGATGTACGAGCCGCAGCGCGCGATGCCGACCGAGCAGCGGCGGATCACCCGGCGGAGCTGACGGGCGGTCAGCGGGACGTCGCAGGCGAGGATTACCATGATCGAGCCCTGGTCGCACGCCTCCCCGCGGATCCGGCGGCTGATCTCCTGTCCGACCGGTTCGCCGTTGATCTGCAAGTCGGCCGTCGCGCCGTAATTCGACTGCACGAGCACGCCGACGGTGCAGTCCCGTCCATCGAGCGTGATGACCCGCGACGCCGAGCCGATCCCGCCCTTCAGGCCGTAGCAGGTCGTTCCCGCGCCGGCGCCGACCGCACCTTCCTCGAAGTCCGCCGACGCCGTCCGGAGTGCCTCGAAGACGTGCTCCGCCGTGACGGCCCGGTCCGCGATGGCGTTCAGCGAGGCATCGTTGCACTCTCCGACGACCGGGTTGACGGAGCGGAGCGCGATCCCGTCCTCTTCGCACCGCCGGAGCATCCAGGCGACAACGGCGTCCGAGACCGCCCCGACGTTCAGGGTGTTCGTCAGCGCGATCGGGGTCTCGAGGGTGCCGAGCTCGTCGATCTGCACGGTCCCCGCGGTCTTGCCGAAGCCGTTGTGGACGAACGACGCCGCGACGAGCTTGTCCCGGAAGATGTTGCCCTCCGACGGCTGAATGACGGTGACGCCCGTGTTGTGACGCTCGTCCCGGATCGTCGCGTGTCCGACGGTGACGCCCGGCACGTCCGAGATTTTGTTCCGCTCTCCCCGCGGCAGCCTGCCGATATAGATCCCGTAGTCTTCGATGCGCTTCTGTTTCATCTCTCCGCCTCCCGCGCTGTGATAGAGATATTGTATCACATCCTCCCGCATTTTGCAACGGTCCGCCGCGATTTTTCTGCCGTATCCGGAGTCGGCTTCCGGCGTGAAATCATGGAGGAGGCGGGTCACGCCTGCCAATGCTTCAAGGTCGAGAGGAACATCCCCCAGCCCTGACGGCGTTCGTCGTCGGGTACCGCCGTCTCCCTCATCGCAAGAAATGTTACAATTATTTATTTTCTCCTGTGGATTTCCGGTGCCGGTTTGTGCTATAATAAAGAGTAAGCTACCCGTAAAATGCACTTCCCTGTTTTCCGGAAAGGAACCCCATTCATGCCTACATACCGTGAAAATGCCGCCCGGCAGACCCTCCCCCTCATTCCCCTGCGCGGGATCGTCGCCTTCCCCGGCAACAATATCAATATCGAACTGGAACGCGATCTCTCGAAGAACGCCTGCGAAGCGGCGCTTTCCTCGGAGATGGTAGTCTTTCTCGTCACGCAGAAAGACACCCGCGTGGACGATCCGACCGCCGACGATCTTTTCGTCACCGGCACGGTCGCCCGCATCCGTCAGTCCGTGAAACACCCGAAGACGGGGACCTTGCGGATCGTGGCGGAGGGCTTCTGCCGCGCGACGCTTGTTGAAATGCGCATGACCGACGGCTACTACACGGCCGAGGTCATCACCAAAACCGTCACCGCCGATTTTTCTTCGCGCGACATCCGCACGGAAGCCATGCTCGCCGATCTCATGCAGAGCCTCGGCGAAATGCTCCGCTACCGTCCCGCGTTCTCCCAGAATTTCGAGATCGCCGCGCGTTCCATCAACAATCCCGGCCTCCTCGCCGACTTCATCGCCGCGCAGCTCTTCGTCCGCTATGAGGACAAGCAGGCCGTGCTCGACATCTTCGATCCCATGCGCCGCGCGGAAAAGACCCTGCTCCTCATGGAATCCGAGATCGAGCTTATGCAGACCGAGCTGGAGATCCACCAGAAGGTCAAGCAGGCGATGGACGACAACCAGCGGGATTACTATCTGCGCGAACAGCTCCACGCCATCGAATACGAGCTCGGCATCGGCGAGGACGGGGACGAACTGAAAAAGCGCATGGAGGACCGCAAGCTCCCGAAGGAAGTCCGTGAGAAGCTCGATCGGGAGATCGTCAAGCTCGGGCGCATGTCCCCCGGCTCTCCCGAGGCGAACGTCATCTACAACTACGTCGACACCTGCCTGAACATCCCGTGGGAAAAGCGGACCCGCGACCGCGTGGACATCGACGCCGCCCGGCGCATCCTCGACGCGGACCACGACGGACTGAAGAAAATTAAGGAGCGCATCCTCGAATTCCTCGCCGTCAAGCAGCTCAACCCCGATCTGAAGAACCAGATCCTCTGCTTCGTCGGCCCGCCCGGCGTCGGCAAGACCTCCCTCGGCGCGTCGATCGCCCGTTCGATGAAGCGCAAGTACGTGCGCGTCTCCCTCGGCGGCATCCGGGACGAGAGCGACATCCGCGGCCACCGCAAGACCTACATCGGCTCCATGCCCGGCCGCATCATCGAGGCGCTCACGCAGTGCGGCACGCTCAACCCGGTCATGCTCCTCGATGAGGTCGACAAGATGTGCGCGGACGTGCACGGCGACCCGGCCTCCGCTCTTCTCGAAGTGCTCGACGGCGAGCAGAACAGCGCGTTCCGCGACCACTTCATCGAGCTGCCCGTCGACCTCTCGGAAGTCCTCTTCATCTGCACCGCCAACACGCTCGACACCGTTCCGCGGCCCTTGCTCGACCGCATGGAGGTCATCGAGCTCAACACCTATACGCCCTCCGAAAAGCTCGCCATCGCGAAGAACCACCTTCTTCCGAAGCAGCTCAAGCGCCACGGCCTCAGCCGCCGGACGCTGAAGATCACCGATGAGGCGATCGAAGAGCTGATCGACGGCTTCACCCGCGAATCGGGCGTCCGCAACCTCGAGAGAGAGATCGGCGCGCTCTGCCGCAAGGGGGCCAAGGTCCTCGTCGAAGAGGAGCGCAAGAACCTCGTCATCGACAAGCCGGATCTGGAGAAGTATCTCGGTCCGCGCCGCTTCCTCGACGATGAGACCGCGAAGACCGATCTCGTCGGCGTCACGAACGGTCTCGCCTACACCGAGGTCGGCGGCGATCTCCTGAAGGTCGAGGTCCTCCCGGTCGAGGGCAGCGGCAAGATCGAGCTGACCGGCACGCTCGGCGACGTCATGAAGGAATCCGCGCACATCGCCGTGACATGGATCCGCGCGCACTGCGCCGAATACGGCATCGCGCCGGACTTCTACAAGACGAAGGATATTCACATCCACGTTCCCGAAGGCGCGGTCCCGAAGGACGGTCCGAGCGCGGGCGTCACCATGACGACCTCCCTCGTCTCCGCCCTCTCCGGCATCCCCGTCCGCTGCGACATCGCCATGACCGGCGAAATCACCCTGACGGGCCGGGTCCTCGCGATCGGCGGCCTCAGAGAGAAATCCACCGCCGCCTACACCCGCGGGATCCGCACCCTGCTCATTCCGAAGGACAACATGCGCGACATCCCCGAGCTCGACCAGAACGTCGTCCGCGAGATGACCTTCCTCCCGTGCGAGACGCTCACCGACGTTCTCTCCCGCGCCCTGCGCTGCCCCGCCTGCGAAGAACGCCTGCCCGTCCTGGAATGCGCCGAAGAGCCCGGGACCGACACGAAGACCGCCGCCATCCTCCCTCCGCTGGGAGAGCCCGCGCGGTACAACCGGATCTGACATTATGAAACCGAACCTCAACAACGCCGCCCTCAAAATGTCCGCGGGACTGCCGAAGCAGTTTCCCGCCGACCGTCTGCCGCAGGTCGCCTTTTCCGGCCGCTCCAACGTCGGAAAGAGCTCCCTCATCAATTCCCTCCTCGGGCGCAAAAGCCTCGCGCGGGTCAGCGGCGAGCCCGGCAAGACCATCACCGTCAATTTCTACGATATCGACAAAAAGCTCTACCTGGTGGACCTTCCGGGCTACGGCTACGCGAAGCGCTCCCCGGAGGAGAAAAAGCGCTGGTCCGCGCTGACCGACGGGTATTTCACGAAGAATCCGAACATCGATTCCCTCAAGCTCGTCTGTCAGCTCGTCGACAGCCGCACCGGTCCGACCGCAGACGACCTCGACATGCTTTATTATCTGCGTGAGACGGGCATGCCGCACCTGCTCGTCGCGACGAAGACCGACAAGCTCAACGCGACGGAGACCGGGGAATTCCTCGCCGCCGTCGCCGGAGAAGCTCTGACAAAGGATCTGCCGCTCATCCTCTATTCCGCGAAGACCAACCGCGGCCGGGACGAGCTCTGGCGCAAGATCTTTGAGACAACGGGGATCTGAAAACGAACAGCCGCACCCATGATCCGGGAGCATCCCGGGAGGAGCAATGTATGATCCTGCATCCCACCTATGATGTCAACGCCGCAGGTCACCTCACCGCCGCCGGTCTCGACACCGTCGAGCTCGCGCGCGAATTCGGCACCCCGGCCTATCTGCTCGACACCGACGCGGTCCGCGCGATGTGCCGGCTTTACAAAAGCGCGTTTCACGACTTCTTCGGCCCCGCCTCCACCCCCGCCTTTGCCGGAAAAGCCCTGTGCTACAAGGGACTCTACCGTCTGATCGCGGAGGAAGGTCTCGCGGCCGACTGCGTGTCCCCGGGCGAGCTCGTCACCGCGCACGCCGCCGGATTCCCGATGGCGAAGGTGTTCTTCCACGGCAACAACAAGACGGACGCGGACCTTGCGCTCGCCCTCGACCTCGGCGTCGGACACATCGTCGTCGACTCCCCGGACGAGCTCGAAGCGCTCGCGCAGATCGCCGCCGGAAAAGGTGCGAAGCCGCGCATCCTGCTCCGCATCACGCCCGGCATCGACCCGCACACTCATAAAAAGATCATCACCGGGAACGTCGATTCGAAGTTCGGCATGGCGATCGCCACCGGACAGGCGGACAGCTTCGTGAAAGCCGCGCTCGCCTGCCCGTTCGTGACGCTCGACGGGTTCCACTGCCACGTCGGCTCGCAGATCTTCGACATCGAGCCCTTCCGCGACGCCTGCGACATCATGCTCGCCTTTCTCGCGCGCACACGGCAGACCACGGGCTTCGAAGCGCCGGTCCTCAACATCGGCGGGGGCTTCGGCGTCCGCTACACCGAACGGGATCCCGCAATCGACTATCGCGCCAACATTCAGGCGCTCGGCACGGAGATCGACCGCATGTGCGCGCTCCACGGCGTGAAGAAGCCCGCGATCCTCATGGAGCCGGGCCGTTCGATCGTCGCCGCCGCGGGCTGCACGCTCTACACCGTCGGCTCGGTGAAGACCATCCCGGGCTTTCGCAGCTACGTTTCGGTCGACGGCGGCATGCCGGACAACCCGCGCTACGCGCTCTACCAGTCCGCCTACACCGTCGTCAACGCCTCCCGCGCCGCTGAAAAGGCAGCGTTTCCCTGCACCGTCGCGGGCCGCTGCTGCGAGAGCGGAGACCTGCTCGCCGAGGACGTCTCCGTCGCGAAGCCGTCCCGGGGCGACATCCTCGCCGTCCTCGTCACCGGCGCGTACAACTACTCCATGGCCTCGAACTACAACCGCATCCCCCGGCCTCCGGTCATCGAGCTCTCCGGCGGGAAAGCGACCGTCGCCGTCCGCCGCGAGACCTATGACGACCTCATCCGCCTCGACGTATAAACCTGCTCTGCCCATTACCCATATCATCTGAATCATGTCATCCTCACTCATCCACACCATCACCGAGCTCCTCTTCGTCATCCCCTGCGTGCTCGTCGCCCTGAGCGTTCACGAGGTGTCGCACGGGTGGATGGCATACCGGCTCGGCGACCCCACGGCGAAGAACCTCGGGCGGCTCTCGCTCAACCCCCTGAAGCACCTCGATCCCGTCGGCACGCTGTGCATGATCTTCTTCCACTTCGGATGGGCGCGCCCGGTGCCGATCAACACGCGGTATTTCAAGAACAACCGCCGCGACACCGCCCTGACCGCGCTCGCCGGACCGCTCTCGAACATCGCGCTCGCGTTCCTCGGGACGATCCTTTTTCACATCATCTACGCCGTCGGGTCCCGCGCGACGATCCGTTCGGAGTTCTCCTACAACGTCTTCGTCGCCGCCCTCACCCTCTTCAGCTATTTCCGCTCTCTCAACCTGGCCCTTGCCGTCTTCAACCTCATCCCCGTTCCCCCGCTCGACGGATCCCGGATCTTTCTCGTCTGGCTCCCGCCGAAGTACTATTTCGGCGTGATGAAGTACGAGCGGTACATCCAGCTCGGGCTGATGATCCTGCTCTGGACGGGCATCCTCTCCCCCCCGCTTTCTCCCGTGGTGAACGCGATCGGGAGCGGCATGGACTGGCTCGTCGAGCTCATCCCCTTCTTCCGCCGATGATCGAAACCACACCGATTCAATTCAAGCTCGAAAACTTCGAAGGACCGCTCGACCTCCTCGTCGCGCTCGTCGAAAAGCACAAGCTGGACGTCGCGGACATTCCGATCGATTTGCTGTGCGAGCAATACATGGAAACCATCAAGGACGCCGAGGAGCGCGACATCGAGGTGGCGTGCGAATTCCTCTCGATGGCGTCCGAGCTGATGCTCATCAAGAGCCGCATGCTCCTGCCCCGCGATCCCTCGAGAGACGAGGACCCGCGCAAGCCCCTCGTCGACGCGATCGAAGAGTATCAGCGCACCAAGCTCGCCGCCGCGGAGCTCGCCGACCTCTTCTCGGTTTACGGCACGCGCGCCGCGAAGGAGGAGGACGACCTCTCGCCCGACCCGACCTACGTGGCCGATCACTCCGTCGATCTTCTGCGCGCCGCCCTCACGAAGATCTACACCGAGACGCGTCTCTCCGAAAAGACGATGAAGGAGGATTTCTCCGCCATCGTGAACATCCCGCGCATCCCGATCGAGACCCTCATGACACAGCTTCTGGATACGCTGAAAACCAGACGTTCCGTCCCGCTCGGCGCCTATCTGCGCGAATCGGAGAACCGCCCTGCCCTCATCGCCCGCTTCATCGGGATCCTCGAGCTCCTCAAGGCCCGCCTCGTCTCCGTCGAAGAGCCGGACGGCGCGGTCGAGGACGGCGTGACCGACATGCTCTCCGAAGTCCGCGTCGTGCTCACGGCGACGGAAGAAGAGATCGCGGACGCAAAGCTCGAGAGCGGCATGTACTGATATTCCATCACCCCCGCGCAGCTCCGATCCGCGCGGAAAGGACCGCCCATGAAAGTGACCGCATCCCCGCAAGAGGAAACAGAAATCCGCGCCTACACCCCCGAGGAACAGTTTTCGATCATCGAAGCCTGTCTCTTCGCCGCCGGACACCCCCTGACCTACGCCCGGCTCGCCGAAGTGCTCGGGATCACCCCCGCCGCCTGTGCCGACGTCGTGGAGAAAATGGCCGTCGTCTACAACAACGCCGACGCGTTTCCCCGCGGCATCCTGCTCGTCCGGTTCCCGGAATCCTGCCAGCTCGTGACGCGGGAGGAATGGGGCGCCGAAGTGAAGGAAGCCCTCGGGATCCGACGCGGCGGCAATCTCTCCGCCTCGCTGCTCGAAGTGCTCGCCGTCGTCGCCTACCATCAGCCCACCACCCGCACGTTCATCGACACGGTGCGCGGCGTGGATTCGAGCTACGCCGTCGGCGCGCTGACCGAGAAGAATCTGATCGAGCCCTGCGGCAAGCTCGACGCCCCCGGCCGCCCGACCCTCTACCGCACGACGACCGACTTTCTCCGGGTCTTCGGTCTCTCGCGCCTCGAGGAGCTTCCCGCCGTCACGCTTAAGACCGACGCGGGAGAGGTCGTCGAGATCGTCCCGGAGACGGAACAGACCCCGGCGGATCCCGCATAATCATATCGCTTCGAAATAACTCTCACATCGATATTCTGCAAAGGAGACGGCATGATCGCATTATACATCATCCTCGGCATCGTGCTCTTCTTCGCGCTGCTGTTTTCGATGAAGATCAAGTTATACGTCCGGCTCACCGACGAGCTGCGGATCCGCGCGGGCTTCGGCCCCGTGCTCCTCACCCTCGTCCCGAAGAAGAAAAGAGCCGTCCGCGCCGAGGATTTCACGTTCAAAAAGCATGAAAAGCGGCTGAAAAAGGAAGCCGAAGCGCGGCGGAAAAAAGCCGAAAAGGACGCCGCAAAAGCTGCTGAGAAGGCGGAGAAGGCCCGAAAGAAGGCAGAGGCCGCCCGGCTCGCGAAGGAAGCCGAAAAGGCAGCCGAGGACACGGAAGCCGACCGCGACGCGAACAAGCTCGAAACGATCCTCTCGCTCGTCTCCTTCGCCTTCGACGAGATCCCGCGCTTCGTTTCGCATTTCGAGACCGACTTCCGGATGCTCTCGGTCACGGTCTGCGGCAGGGACGCGGCGGACACGGCGGTCAAGACCGGAAGGATCTCCGCCGCCGCCTCGCTCCTCCTCGAACTGCTGCGCGCGAAGACCCGTCTGCACATCGCGCGCGGCGCCCTGATCGACGTACAGCCCGATTTTGTCGGCGAGAAGACCCGCTTCGAGGTCGATTTCCGCTTCCGGCTCCGGCTCTTCTCCGTCGTCCGCGTCGGCTGGCACACGCTCGTGTGGCTCGTGAAGAAAAAGAGCGAAGAGGCGCGTGCCTGAATGAACCAACCACGATTCCAATTTTCCCATCGGAGGTATTCCCATGGCTGACAACAACCGCATCGGAGAGATCGCGAAGACCTCCCTCGACTCCATCCGCTCCATGCTCGACGCCAACACCATCGTCGGCGATCCCATCGAGACGGCGAGCGGCACCACCATCATCCCGATCTCCAAGATTTCCGTCGGATACGCGTCCGGCGGCGTGGACTACGCGGCGAAAAAGGACGTCTCGAACAAGCCGAACAATTTCGGCGGAGGCGGCGGCACCGGACTGACCGTCACGCCCGTGGCCTTTCTCGTCGTCTCGGCGGACGGGAACGTCAACATCCTGAACGTCAATTCGCCCGCGACCTCGACCGCGGCTCCCGTGGATTCCGTCGCGCAGGTCGTCGGATTCCTCGAACGCTCCCCCGATCTGCTTGAACGTCTCAAGGGCGTTTTCTCCAAAAAAGGCGAGGAAAACAAGATCTGACGAAAAGTCCCCCGTATCGCGGCGCATCCGTCTGCGCATGATAGAGGCAAAACCACTCTGTCACGGAGGATGCGCATGAAACGCTTTTTATCCGCCTGCCTTTGCCTGCTTCTGCTTGTCCCGCTCACGGCGCCGACGCATGCCGCCGAGGTATCCGCCGCGTCCGCGATCCTGATCGAAGCGACGACAGGCACCCCGCTCTACGAAAAGGACGCCGACCGCCGCCTGCCGATGGCATCGACCACCAAGATCATGACCGCGCTCGTCGCCCTCGAGCACACGGGCCCCGGGACGGTGATCGAAGTGCCCGCGGATGCCTGCGGCGTGGAGGGATCGAGCGTCTATCTGACGCCCGGCGAGCGGATCACGGCGGAAGACCTGCTCTGGGCCGTCCTGCTCGAATCCGCAAACGACGCCGCAGTTGCGCTGGCGATCTCGGTCGGCGGGAGCATCGAGGGCTTCGCCGCGATGATGAACGACAAGGCGGCCTCTCTCGGCCTGTCCGACACGCATTTCACCAATCCGCACGGCCTCGACGACGAGGAGCACTACACGACTGCCCGCGATCTCGCGAAGCTGACCGTCGCCGCGATGGCATTTCCCGCCTTCCGCACGATGGTCTCGGCCCGGCGTCACACGATCGAGCGGGAGGGCGGCGCGCGGGTGCTCATCAACCACAACCGCCTGCTCCGCATGTCGGACGACGTCGTCGGCGTCAAGACCGGATTCACGCGCAGAAGCGGCCGGTGCCTTGTTTCCGCCGCGGAAAAGGACGGCGCCGCGCTGGTCTGCGTCACGCTGAACGCGCCGGACGACTGGAACGACCATCTGCGTCTCTATGAGGAAGGCTTCGCCAAGACGCACGCCGTCACGCTTGCCCGCCCCGGGCAGTTTTCCCACGCGATCCCCTGTCCCTATGCGGACGACGGCGCCGTAACGGTCTCGAACCGAAGCGGCCTCGCGCGGGTTTTCTTCGGCGATGTGCCGCGGATCGAAACGGTCGTCGAAGCCGAGCGTCTCCTCCTCAGAGACACGAAGCCCGGCGACGTGCTCGGACGGGTCGTCTTCAAAGCGGACGGCCGGGAGATCGCTTCCCTGCCCCTCACGGCGGAGGAGCGGGCTGCCGTCCCGGAAAAGCCCTCCTTTTTCAGCCATTTCACCCGAAACGGATCACAGACAGAATGGAACCCATCCGAATCCAGAAATACCTGACTGCGTGCGGGGTCATGTCCCGGCGTGCGGCTGAGCGGGAGATCCTCTCAGGCGGCGTCACCGTCAACGGTCTCCCGGCGTCCCTCGGCATGAAAGTCGTCCCGGGCGAGGACCGCGTCGCCGTCCGGGGCAAAACGATCCCGTGGCGGGAAACAGCCGGGGACCGTCCCCATACCTATATCCTTCTCAATAAACCCGTGGGATACGTCACCACCATGTCCGACGAAGCGGGCCGGAAGACCGTTGCCGATCTCATCGCGGACGTCGGGACCCGCGTTTACCCCGTCGGACGGCTCGATCTGTATTCCGACGGGCTTCTTCTCTGCACGGACGACGGCGAGCTGACCAACCGCGTCATGCATCCGTCACACGAGATCCCGAAGCGGTACCTCGCCACCCTGAACGCCCTGCTCACGGACGAGGACATCGAAGCGCTCGCGGAGCCGTTCGAGCTCGAGGGTTACATGCTGAGGCCGTTCGGCGTCGAGTTCGTCCGGTACGCGAAGCCCGACGGGATCCCCTCGACCGTCGTGCAGTTCACCCTGTACGAGGGCAGAAACCGCGAGATCCGCAAGATCTGCGCGCATTACGGCGTGAAGCTCTCCCGCCTCACCCGCATCGCGATCGGGGAGCTCAGTCTGCGCGGCATCCCGAGCGGCAAGTGGCGTCCTCTCACCGACGCCGAGCTCGCCTATCTGAAATCCGTTTGACCCCCCTTTCCCCCTGTTCCCCTATCCGACCGTTATTCTTTCCCGGAGGTTCCCATGTTCCAGATCCAGCCCGTCCGCTCCCGCGAGCTTCAGAAGCAAATCGCCGATGCCGTCGGCGCGCCGTATTTCGCCGATACGTTTGCCTTTTACGCCGCTGAGCTCACCGACGACGCACAGTCCATGACCGCGCTCCTCGGTCTCTGCCAGTTTACATACGCGCCTGACGAGGCCGTCATCCGCTCCGTCGCCGCCGCGCCCGGTTCCGAAGAGGATGAGGCGATCCCCGTCATGGTCCGCGCGGTCATGTCGTTCCTGAACCACGCGGAGATCCCGTTCGTCTTCATCGACGAGGGAGCCGCCGACGCGGACCGGATCAAAAAATGGGGCTTCCGCCCGCTGGCGTCGGATCCCGCCGGACGGCTCGGCATCGATCTCGCGAAATTCTACCGCTCGCCGTGCCGCTACGACAAAGGGGAAACGGACAAAAATGAAAAACCAGAAGAAGATTAACGTCGCCGCCGCGCTCGACTCCTTCAAAGGCTCCCTCACGTCCCGGGAAGCCGGGGAAGCCGTCCGCCGCGGCGTTTTGTCCCGCATCCCGGACGCGGAGGTCTCGCTCTCCCCGGTCGGGGACGGCGGAGAAGGGACGGCGGACGCCCTCTGTGCCGCGCTCTGCGCCGAACGCCGCTTTGTGACCGTTTCCGATACGCACGGAGAACCGGTGAGGGCGGAATTCGGCCTGTACGCCCGGGACGGCGTCCGCACCGCGGTCTTCGACATGGCGGCCTGCTGCGGTCTCCGGTTCGCGAAATCGCACGGCCTCGATTACGCGCGCTCGACGACCCGGGGCGTCGGAGAGATGATCCGTCATGCGCTGGACCTCGGATGCCGCGAGATCGCCGTCGGTCTCGGCGGAAGCGGCACGGGGGACGGCGGGATCGGCGCGCTGGCTGCGCTCGGAGCGCGTTTCACGGATCGCGGCGGGCAGGAGATCGCCGATCCCCGCACAAAGGACCTCGGGCGTGTCGCCGCGGCGGATCTCTCGGTCCTGGCGATCCCGCCGTCCGTGCGGCTCACGCTGCTCTGCGACACGGACGTCCCGCTGAACGGAGAATGTGGCGCGGTGCGGATGTATGCCCGGCAGAAGGGTGCGCTCGAGGAAGAGATCCCTCAGCTCGCCGAAGAGATGGAGCGTTTCTCCGCCGTATGCGACCGGGCGGCTGGCTCTCCGGTTTCCGCGCTTCCGGGCTCCGGTGCGGCGGGCGGGCTCGGCTACGGGCTCACACTCGTGGGCGGGCAGATCACGCCGGGGGCGCCGTACGTGCTCCGGGCCGTGGGATTCTCCTCCGCGGCTCCGCATTTCGATCTCGTGATCACGGGCGAAGGGCGCACGGACGCGCAGACCGCAACGGGCAAGCTCCCGATGGCGGTGGCGCGCGCCGTCCGGGATGCCGGCAATCCCTGCCCCGTCGTCTGCCTCTGCGGGATCGACGACAGCGTCCCCGCGCTCTATGAGGCCGGCATGGACGCCGTCTTCGCGATCGCGGACCGTCCGATGACGGCGGAGGAATCGATCGCCCGCACGGCGGCCCTGCTCGAAAAAGCCGCGGGCAATGTCGCCGCCGCAGTCCTGGCCGCCCGCCGGGCAACAGAATGACCGACGCGAAAACGCGCCCCGGGAGAACATCCGCGGAGCGCGCTTTTTTCATTTGATTTTCGCTTATTTCAGATAGATTTCGAGGACCGGGATCTCCGCGCCGAGCGGCTTGTACACCGGGAGCGGGATATCGACCGTGCGGTTTTCGGCGTTGTAGTGGAACCGCATCTCGGACGCGTCGGAGAGGAGCTGGATATAGTCGACGTGCTCGGCGACCTCGCCGCTCAGGCGGATCTTGCCGAACGGCCAGGAATACATGTGCAGGTACAGCCGCTGGGTCTCGGGGTTGTAGGTGTAGCGGCAGTCGCGCGGGCATTCGAATTCCGCGGGCGCCTGCGTGCAGCCGTAGATCGAACGGGAATACCGTCTCATCCACTTGCCGATGCCGCGCAGTCTCTCGTATGCGCGCTCGTCGAATTCGCCTCTGCCGGTCGGGCCGACGTTGAGCAGCAGGTTGCCGCCCATGGACACGCCGTCGATCAGCATCTTCAAAAGCTGATCCACGCTCTTCCAGCTCTGTTCGTCGCGGTAGTAGCCCCAGGAACCGGAGAAGGTGTGGCAGCCCTCCCAGACGACCGGCGTACCGTTGACCTTCACCCATTCGTCCGGCATGTACTGCTCGGGCGTCTTGACGTCCTGATCGATCTGGAGGCGGTCGTCGATGATGATCTTCGGGTTGATCGCGCGGATCTTCGCGAGAAGCTCTTCGCTGCGCCAGGTCTCCTTGCCCTTGCCGGCAAAGCGCGCGTTCGGGCCGACGGAGAAGTCGAACCAGATGATGTCGACGGGATCGTAGCGGCGGAGAAGCTCTTCGGTCTGATTGTGGAGATACTCGACGTAGCGGGTGATGTCGCGGTCCTTGTCCATCGCGATGTAGTCCTCGTTGTCCCGCATCGGGTGGCAGGCGTCGACCGTGTAGTCCGGGTGATGCCAGTCGAGGAGCGAGTGATAGAAGCCGACGCGCAGGCCGTTCGAACGGAACGCGTCCACCATCGGGGTGAGAACGTCACGGCCGTACGGCGTGTTCGGCGCCTTGTAGTCGGTGTAGGCGGAATCCCAGAGGCAGAAGCCCTCGTGATGCTTGGTCGTGACGACGAAATACTTCATCCCGGCGTCCCGCGCCGCCTTCGCCCAGAGCTCCGGATCGTAGAGATCGGGATCGAAGTGCTTGAAATACTTCGTGTCGTAGATTTCCGTGGGGATCCGTTCGTAGTTCTTCAGCCATTCGTGGCGTGCGCCGAGGGCGTAGAGGCCCCAGTGGATGAACATGCCGAACCGGTCATGGGTGAACCAGCTTGTGTCGCCCGGCGTCGGCGCCGGTTTGGTGACAGTCAGATCTTCCAGTCTCATAAATACCTCCGTGATCGTGGATTCGTTTCGGGCTGCTTGGCTCTCCTATATCTTTACCATATTTCCGGGCGGAATGCAAGACTTTTTTGTGAATTTTTGAAAATCCGCGCGCGACGATCCCGGCGCCTTCACCCGCGGGCGTTCTTCGCGCGATCCTTACGCTGCTGCCGGGCGACGCCGACCATGCGGAAGATCGAGGAGACGACGAGCATCCCGACGGCGAGCAGACCCGCGGCCGCGGCGGTCCTCACACCCTGCTCCACCGACTGCATCCTGCTTCCCTGCAGAAGATACTCGACGGTGTAGTAGACACCAGCCCCGGGCACGAGCGGCAGAAGCGCGATCACGAGATACGAGAACGCCGGGAACTTGCGGACCCGCGCCATGATCTCCGCATAGAGCGAGATCACGGCCGCAGCGGCAAAATACGCGAACAGCCCGGACGCCGTCACCCGCTCCGCCGCAAGGAACGCCGCCCATCCGAGCCCGCCGCCCGCCATGCAGACGAACATGCCCGGGATGCGGATGTTGAAGAGGATGCAGTATCCGCAGCAGGCAAGCGCGGCAAAGGACACCTGGATCCACCACGGATAGGGGACGTCCAGACTGATGCCGACGGACGCGACGTCCCAGAGAAGGTGGCTCAGCCTCAGCGCGGTCCCGGTCCCGAGGAGCAGCGCGGCGGCGGTCAGCACGACCTGCACGAATTTGTTGATCCCGGACAGCGTGTCGCCGTAGATGATGTCCCGCATGCTGTCGGTCATCATCATCCCCGGGACGAGGAGCATCAGAGCGCCGATGGCCGTCGCGTCCGCGTAGCGGATCACATGAAAATGCGTCAGGGTCTGGCTGACGACGGCGATGAGGAAGGAGGCCGTCATCGTCTGGAAAAACGCGTTCACGCGCAGCCTCGTGAGAAGGCGGAGAAACGCGCCGGTGAATACGCCGAGGACCCCCGCGAGGAGTCCGTCGGAGAGCGTTCCGCCGAAGAAAACCGCAAAGGCAGACGCCGCGAGGAAATACGCGAGATAGAGGACCGGGACGGGATAGCGGAGATCGACCTTCCCGATCTCGTCGAGACGCCGCTTCGCCTCCTTTACGGGCGGGACCTCGGCGCACAGGGCACGCGCGAGCGAATAGGTCCGCTCGAGTCCGTCGACGTCCGTCCCGTGCGGGGCGATCCGGCGAAGCCATGTCACGGGTTCCGACCCTTCCGGGCAGACCGTGACGATCAGGCTGCTCGGGATGGCGAACACGTCGCCGGGGACCCCGTATGCCTGCATCAGCCGCGTGACGGCCTCCTCGACCCGGCTGATCTCCGCGCCCTCCGAAAGAAGCCGATACCCGAGCGTCACCGCGAGATCGAGAAACTCCTCCGCTTCGCTCCGTGCGGCAGTCTTTGTGATCCTATTCGTGCCGTTCACTGCGCTTCGGCCTCCGCCCGTCCCGTCCAGTAGTCTCCCACCGGCTCCTCCGCATGTTCTCTCGTCCACGGGACCTCGTGGCGCTCGAAATAGCCGATCACCCGTCCCGCGTCATCCCGGACCGGAACGAAGAACTCCCGCTCCCCGGTCCTGCCGTTGTACGCCTCGAACATTTCGTCCTCGCCGAGGTCGGCGCGGCGGAGGAACGCCTCGATCTTCGGACGCGTGCGCTCGTTGTGGCAGCCGAAAATGCTGCTCCCGATCCGGACCGTGTCCCCGTAACGGCGTCTTGCCGCGCGGTTGAGCCAGCGGACCGTGTGCGTCCGGTCGACGAAGACGATCTCATAGGGATAGGCGTCGAGGATGCCGGTGAGTACTTCTGCGGTGATGTCCATGCTTTTCCTCCTGAAACTCTGTCTGCTTTTTTAAGCCGCGGGGCCGGATCAGCCGCCGTTCTCGTAGAATTCGTTGACCGTGTTGATCATGCGGCCCGCGATCGATTTGCGCTTCTGGACCAGGGCGGAGATGTTCGGGGACGCGCCCTGCACGATGTCCTTCATCGAATTCTTGAGCGCGCCGACCTGATAGATCCAGCCGAGGTCATAGGCGCGGGTCGAGAAGATGATGTCGAGCATCTGCCCGGATTCCTCGTCGCGCGCCGCCTTGCGCTGCAGGGTGATCTCGTAGTAGGCGGGCATGACGTACCGCTCGGAGAGACAGGCCAGCGCGTCGAGCACGATGCCCGTGAATTCCGGGTCGGACATGACGATCGGGACGGAGAGGAGCACGCCGTCGTTCTCCGCGACGCAGCTGCGGTAGACGGGCTGTTCCTCGTTGAACTTGGGCATCGGGAGCACGCCGAAATCGGCCTCCATATCGCGGAAGGCGGTGATCCGGTTGATCTCCTGCATGTAGAACAGCGCGTGGTTCCCTGCGAATAGGTCGTAGGAGCTGTATCCCTTGAAGATGTAGTCCGCGGTGATCTCCGGATCGGCGGCGAAGGAGATGAACTTGTCGACGATGTCCTGCACGCGCTCCGTGTCGAGCGTCAGGGCGAGCAGACCGTCCTCGCCGACCTGCGCGCAGTATTCAAGCCCGGAGTTGACCGCTCCCGTGATCGAATCGACCCAGAGGCAGAGGCCGAAGAGATCCTTGTCGTCCATTTTGCCGTTGCCGTCGAGGTCGGTCGAGATCCCGGTCATCATGCCTTTGAGGGCGTCATAGGTCCACTTGCCGTCGAGAACGTCCTGATAGGGCGATTCGAGGTGATACTCCGCCGCTAGCTCCTTGTTGAAGAGGATCGCGAAGGTGGCGTTGTACGACGCGATGCAGACCGCGTTCACCGCGTGATAGAGCTGGCCGCGGATCGTCATGTCCTCGACCGAGCGCGCGTCCCACCACGGCTCGCCGAGCGAGACGCCGGGGAGGGTCGTGAGATCGGCGAAATAGCCCTCGAGGGTGATCTTCGCGGCGTCGGTGCAGCAGAGCTGGGTGGAATTGTAGATCTCGTCGTTCGCCTTGACGGCGGCCTTGAGCTCGCCCATGACGATGCCGCCGTTGCCGAACTGCTCGATCGAGGCGAGGGTGACGTTCAGGGTGTCCTCGACCTCGATGTTGCGGTTGAAGCGGCTCGAGTTGATGATCTCGGGATTCTCGGCGTCGGCGTCGATGTTGTTCTGCCGCCACTCGCCGTTGTCCATGCCGCTGACGAGGACGGTGTAGGTCCGGCCCTCGAAATCATGCGCGCCGAGGTATTCGAGGGGTCTTGCGGGTTCGGTCTCGGGTGTCCCGGCCTGGTCGCTGCCGGCATCCGCCGCGTCGGGTTCCGTGACGGCGGGGGTATTCCCGGGATCGGCGGCGTTCTTTTCCCCGTTCTTCGCGCAGGACGCGGAGAGGAGGACAAGAACCGCCGCGAGGAGGAGGCTGAGGGCTCGCGCCGCTCCGTTCGGGTGCTTCATCGGGAGATCTCCTTCGGGTTCCGATCGGATTTTTGTGAGTTTTCCGCACATTCCGAATTATTATAGCACACGGCGGGCGATCCGTCAAGAGAGGATATGGACGGCGGGAAAACGCGGATGGCAGGGGGAGGCGCGCATGAAAACTGACGCATTTCCCGCATTCGCTCTTGACAGGATTTCCCGAATGAGATATAATGGTGTCGAAAACAACGGATATATCCCATCTGCCACAGGAGGACGGAACGTGCATTTTCTGGAAATTGTCAACCGGGGCTATACCGGCGAAGCGGTGTCCAAGGATGACTGGGACATGGACCACGTGGTCATGCCGATCATGGATATCGTCGAAGAATTCGAACTCGAGAGAGAGGACGGCGCGCTCCTGCTTCATGACCGCGAAGAGGCGAAGCGCTTCTTTGACGCGGGCGTCGAGCTGCTCGTCCGGTCCGGCGTCTACAACCAGTCCACCGGCCGCGTCATGATGTTCACGCGCGAGGAGATCCTCGAAGCCGCCGCGAACATGCCGAAGTCCGTGACCGTCGGACAGGGGAAGGACGCCTACACGTTCGTCCCCCGCCACCCCGACGACACCCGGCTTCCCGGCGTCGTGGCGGGCAATCCTGGCTGTCCCATGTCGGAGGAGCTCTTCTGCAAGACCGTGACCTCGTGGGCGAAGGAACCCGTCGTCGATATGGTCACCTGCGGCTCCATCGTCGAGGTGGACGGCTTCGACGTCGTCCGCGCGTCTCCCTCCGAGGTGATCGCCCTGCGGCGCGAGCTCCGTTATCTGAACGAGATCTGCGAAAAGGTCGGGCGTCCCGGCATCGGCAGGCTCGCGGCGGAAAGCTCCGTCTCCGAGATCGGCGATCTCGCGGCGATGGCTCCCGGCGGATTCCATCCGGGCGACGCGCACCTCATCGCGCTCAACAACGAGCTCATCATGACGAACGACAACCTCATCCGCGTCGCCAACGCCATGGAGACGCCCGTCCTCAACGCCTCCCTCGCGTGCGTCATGGTCGGCGGTCTGGCCGGAGGTGCGGCGGGCGCGGCGGTCTGCATGATCGCTTCCCTGCTCGCGGACTCCCTCGTCGGCCGGGCGGACTACCATCTCTGTCATCCGATCCACATCAAACACATCGCCACCTCGACGCCCGAATGCATGTGGCTCTCGAGCGTGGTCTGTCAGGCGTTCGACGCGGGGCTGCCCGCCGTGATCATCTGCGACATCTACCCGAAGAGCGGCGCGGGCACGAAGGAGCTTCTCGAAGAGGTCGCCGCGAACGCGCTCGCCATCACCGTCTCCGGCGGCAACCTCGAAGGCGTCGGCTCCTGCGACGGGCTCAAGCCCAACTGCTCCGGCCTGGAAGCGCGCCTCATGGGCGAGGTCGGAAAGGCCGCCGCGGCGCAGGGCATGACCCGGGAAGAAGCCGAGCCCATCATCGCCGCGCTCGTCGCAAAGTACGGGCACATCTTCGAGACCGGCAACGAGGGCCTCTCCTTCGACGAGGTCTACGGCGAGGACGGCGAACCGCGCGACTTCTGGCTGGCCATGTACCGGGAGGTCCGCGAAGAGCTGATCTCGCTCGGCGTAAAGCTGTGATCCCGCGCGGAGAGTCCGCGCAGAAATATATCATTCAGGGGGAAAACAACCTTGGAAGCAAAAAAGAAAAGCCTGATCCCCTTCTTCACGAAGGGTGACGTCGGCGGGTTGACGTATATGATCACCAACAATATCGTCAACTACATCATCATCATCGCAACCCTCGAGGGCTTCGGATGGCCGTCCGAGATCATCTTCGGACGCGTGATCCCCGGCCTGTCCATCGGTCTGATGTGCGGCGGCCTCTACTATGCCTGGATGGCCCGGAAGCTGTCCGCCAAGCTCGAGCGTCCCGACGTGACCGCGCTGCCCTCCGGCATCTCGACGCCCGCGATGTTCGTCATCCTGTTCGGCGTCATCAGCCCGATCCACTACGCGATCGGCGATCCCGAAACCGAATGGGGCGCGGCGATGGCTGCCTGCTTCATCGGCGGCTTCGTCGAATTCCTCGGCGGCTTTATCGGCCCGTGGGTCAAGAAGCATCTGCCCCGCGCGGCGCTTCTCGGCACCGTGGCCGGCATCGGCTTCATCTGGATGGCGACGCAGGGCGTGTTCGACGTCTTCGGCGATCCCGTCGTCGGCCTCCCGATCCTCGCGGTCGCCATGCTCGGCCTCTTCGCCGGTTATCTCTTCCCGAAAAAGATCTCTCCCTTCATGGTGGCGATCGTCGGCGGCATCGTGTATGCGATCTGCCTCGGCCGCACCACCTTTGACTTCACGCAGGTGGGCTTCTATTTCCCGAACCCCGTGAACACCATCCAGTCCCTCGTCAACGGCTTCGCGTACGTCGCTCCCTACCTGACCGTGGTCATCCCGGTGGAGATCTACAACTTCATCGAGACCATGGACAACGTGGAGTCCGCGAACGCGGCGGGCGATCCCTACAACGTCCGGGAAGCTCAGTTCGCCGACGGCTGCTGCACGATGATCTCCTCCCTCTTCGGCGGCGTGGTCCCGAACACCGTCTGGCTCGGCCATCCCGGCCTGAAGAAGACGAACGCCGGCGCGGCTTACAGCTGGATCAGCGGCGTGGTCCTCGGCCTGGCGGGCATCTTCGGCCTCTTCACGGTGCTTGACGACCTCGTTCCTCCGGCAGTCGTCGCCATCACCTTCCTGTGGTGCGCGGTCATCATGGTGGCGCAGGCCTTCAAGGAATGCAAGCCGAAGCACTACGCGGCCATCGCCATCGCCATGGTTCCCTCCATCGCCGACTATCTCTTCACGCAGGTGGAAGCGGCTCTCGCGACCGGTTCCATGGCGGAAGGCGGCTGGGGCATCTGGTCCGAGGCGCTCGATTCCGGCATCAAGGGCTTCCAGCCTGAGATCTCCGAAATGCTCATCGCCAACGGCGCGATGTGGAACGGCGTTCCCGCGGTCAAGGCCGGCGCGATCATCATCGGCATCCTGCTCGGCTCCATGTGCGTCTTCATGATCGAGCGCAAGCTGAGAAGCGCGTCCCTCATCGCCCTGGCCGGCGCGGTGCTCTCCTTCTTCGGATTCATCCACCACGCGGCCCTCGGCATCTACCTGACCTCTCCCTTCATGATCGGCTGGCTCATCGTCGCGGTGATCCTCTTCATCCTGAGCTTCGGAGAAGGCAAGTGGTTCAAGGCCCAGGACGACTTCGAATACGTATAATCCCTCCTCCCCGCATCAACGATATGCTCCCTCCGGCCGCGGCGGTATCCTGCCGTCCCTCCCCGGAGGGAGTTTTTTCGTCCCCGGACGCTTGCAAGCGCCGCGCCGTTGTGCTATAATGGAGAAAAATCAATGAAATCCGGAGATTCTGTCATGGAAAAGGACTCTGCCCGCATCACGCTGCGCCCGATCACGGACGCCGACCGTACCGACTGCTTGGCGCTCTTGCGCGACAACACGATCAACCGCACCTATCTGCTCCCCGATTTCGAGAATGACGAGGCCGCGATGCCCCTCTTTTGCCGCCTGCGCGATCTCTCCGCCGATCCCGCGCACTTTGTCCGCGCCGTGTCTCTCGACGGCCGCATGATCGGCTTTGTCAACGACGTCATGATCAAAGGGGTGACGGCGGAGGTGGGTTACGTCATCCGGCCCGATCTGCACAACCACGGCTACGGTACCGAGGCCCTGCGCCTCACGCTCGACGCCCTGTTCGCGCGCGGCTTCGAGACCGTCCGCGCCGGATTCTTCGAGGAGAACGCCGCCAGCCGCCGCGTCATGGAGAAAAACGGCATGACGCCGACGGGCGAGGAGGAGACGATCGACTGGCGCGGCGCGGCGCATCGCTGCCTCTACTATGCGATCCGGCGGGAGGATGCGCGATGAATCCGATCCGCCCCGCGCGCGCGGAAGATGCCGTCCGTGCCGCCGAGATCCTCGTCTTCTGCTACCGGTTGAATTTCTATCCGATCTTCCGCGACGACGATTTTTACTTCCGGGAGCTCACCGTGCCGAACGTCGCGCAGAGGCTCGCGGTCGCCGGCTTCCCGGAAAACACCCTCGTGTACGACGACGGCGCGGTCAAGGGCTTCGTCACCCTCGACGGCGAGGAGATCCGCAAGCTGTTCGTCGAGCCCTGCCTCTGGAACGGGAGGATCGGGTCCCTGCTGCTCGAAGCCGCGGTCTCACAGGGCGGGCGGCGGCTCTGGGCGCTCGAAAAGAACGCAGGCGCGATCCGGTTCTATGAGCGGCACGGCTTCGTCCTCACCGGCCGCAGAAAGCCAGAGGAGGACACGGACGAAATGCTCGCCGAAATGGCGCGCGGGGAATGATATACCCGCAACACGCAAAAATCCGCCTCCCGGAAGAGACGGATTTTTTGTTGTGCGGAGATGCCGTTTCATTCCGCCGGCATGTTGACGATCCCGACGAAGACCGGGAGACCGCCCTCGGTCACGGCGAAGAGGAACGGGCGGTCGAAGGTGAGCGTGATCGGTTCGGGCTCCCAATCTCCCGCGCCGTCCATTTCGAGGAACACATACGACGCCGCCGTGCATCCCTCCTCGTCGATCGCCACCCGCGCGGCATGCTCCGCCCTGGTGAGGTAAACCGTCGTCGCCTCCGTCAGCGGAGAGAAATCCGCCGCCGCTTCGTCAAGCACATCGGTCACGCCGAGGGTCTGCAAGCCGTCCATGAGGTCGGTATCCGAGGAGACGTCGAACTTCGGCAGGGCCAGCTCGATCCTGGCTTCGATCTGTCCGTCAAAGCTCATCCAGTCCGCGATGAGCGCGAGGAATTCCGGATCCCCGGCAAGCTCTTCCGGCGTCACGCCCTCGTCCGGGAGGAGGAAGAACATCTGCGCATTCATCGTGAAGGAACGGGCAAACGCCGTGAACCGTTCGCCGCGGAACGCGACCGAGGTGAAGGTGTCATGCATGAAATCGGCTGTCACGTCCCCGTCCTGTGCGTGAAAGACGCCCGGCGCGGTGTTTTCTTTTTGGAATTCATCCGTCCAGCGGCCACGGAAATACACGGTCGAGGCGAGGGTCATCACCCCGCGCGGATCGAAAGCATGACCTGCGATGTGCTCCGCGAGGAGGTTCTCCGTCTGCCGGTTGATCCAGTCGGCAAAGGCCCGGTCGTATTTTTCGTCCCCCATGCGCCCGCTGTAAGTCGAGGCGAAGTAATCGGCCGCGAGGCGTTCGGGGACGTCCCGCTTCAGATCGGCCGCGTCGTTCATCCAGAGGGAGTTCGCGAGCAGGCATTTCCCTCTGTCCGAATCCCGGAAGGCCTTCTTCCAGACCATTGTGACCGCCGTCCGCTGCGCTTCGAGGTTCCCCTCTCCGAGGAGGCTGAGGATCTGTTCCCTGCTCTCCCCGTCGGTGCACTCGGCGAGCATCCCGAGCGCGACGTAGAGGTTGACGGGCGAATACACGCGGTTCTTCCCCGCTTCGCCGCCGAGGAATACGGGAATGCTCTTTTCGAGGAATCCGAAAAGCCCCGCGGGCGTCTCCGTCACTCTTTCGACAGACGCCGGATAGACCGCTTCGGCGACGGCATAGGCGGGCGTCGCGCTCTTCGCGAAGGCCCAGACGACCGCCGTCACCCCGATGAGGACCGCCGCCGCGGACGCTGCGTACCGTTTCCAGCTTGCTTTTCGTTTCCGTGCGGGCTCTTCCCCCGCGCCGATGGCAAGATCCTCGCCGATCTCGCCGATGGCCCGATACAGTTTTTCGCTCTTTTCGCTCATAATCCGATCCCCTCCTTTTCGAGTGCCGCCTTCAGCTTCTTTCTGAGGCGGAACATCCGCTGCGCCAGCCGTGCCGCATCCTCGCCGGATGCCTCGGCCAGCCGGTTCAGCGCGTCGCCGTACCAGTACCGCCGCAGAAACAGTCTCCGGTCCTCTTCGTCAAGCGACCGCAGCCACCGGTCCACGGCGAGGCCGATCTCTTTCGCCTCCGCCGCATTCTCCGGTCCCGCCGACGGGTCCGGGACGCATTCGTCCAGCTCGCTGAGCAGCACGTCGAGACGCCCGTCCCGCTTCTGCGCGCGGTTTCGGCGAAAGCGGTCGACGGCGATGTTGCGCACAACCCGTCCGAGCCATGCGCGGAGATTCTCCGGCTTTTGTTCGGGCATCGACGTCCAAGCCTCGTAGTACGTGTCGTTCACGCACTCCTCCGCGTCCTCCCGGGTGTCCGAGAGATTCCGCGCGAGCGAGAGGCAGAACGCGCCGTACTTGCGCTCGGTCTCGGGGATCGCGTCCTCGCTCCGCTGCCAGTACAATCCGACGATCTGATTGTCGTCCATATCCAACTCCTTTCTCCGGATCGCTCCGGTGGTCTTCATGGAATACAGTCGGATTTTTGCGCACGATATTGGCGTCATGAGCGAAATTTCGGGTCAGGATTCTGTTTTTTCGAGGATCCGGATCCTCCGGCCCTCCTCGCGGA
>JAFYBI010000353.1 GCA_017540285.1 Clostridia bacterium
CTGATGCGGTCGACCTCCGCGATCGAGTTGAGGATGGCTTTGATGCTCTCATATTTGATGCTTTTCAGGCTGATATTGGTCATGGATGCGTCCTTCCCGCGGGGATGCACCGCGCACGGAATCCGGTGATTTTCCTGTTATTCATTATACACTAATTATTAAGCTGCGTCAAGGTTTTGTAAATAAATATTGTTAAAAAATCGTTAAATCGTTCGCCCGCGCGCAGGATCCGCCGAACGGAATGGGGCGCGGGACTTGACATTTTTCACCGACGGGAGTATAATATGGCATACAAATCGAAACGGAGGACGACGGCATGAGCGAAAACAAAATCACAGGCGGACGGCTGCCGGATGCGGAGCTCGACGTCATGCTCGCGGTATGGCAGTGCGAGGCCCCGGTGACCACGGCGCGCGTCGCGATGCTGCTTCCCGCGGAACGGAAATGGAAGACGGCGACGCTGCTCTCCTTCCTCTCGCGGCTCGAAAAGCGGGGATTCATACAGGCGGAAAAGCAGGGGCGGGAATACGTCTACACGCCGCTCGTCGACCGGGACGCGTATCTCGGAGAGCTGACGCGGGATTTCTTCGAGGGCGTGCACGGCGGCTCAATCGAATCGCTGCTGAGCGCTCTGTATGGTGACGAGCCGATCCCGGACGAGGCCCTCGACGGGCTCTTGTCATGGCTGGAAGGCCGAAGCTGACATGGAGATCAACAAAGCGCGGTTCTATAAGATCGTCTACGACACCACGTTCGAAGAGCACGAGCGGTTCAATATCGGAACGTACAAGGAAAAAAAGCTCCACATCATGATGAAGCGGTATTTCGAGGAGAACGAGGATTACCACGAGGTCCCGACCTGCGGCTTCATCGCGGATATCCGGCGCGGGGACGCGATCACGGAGATCGAGACCTCCGGCTTCACGGGGTTGAAGCCGAAGCTCGAGGCGTATTTTCCGGATTATCGCGTCACGCTCGTCCATCCGCTCGTCGGACGGAAATACGTCTCCTGGATCGATCCGGAAACCCGGGAATTCTCGCCGCGGAAGCGCTCCCCGAAAAAAGAGGGCGCCTACGAGCTGCTCTTTGAGATGGTGTACATCCTCCCGTTCGTCGCGGAAAAGAAGCTCACGGTCCTCGGACCCGTCCTTGAAATGGACGAATACCGGCTGCTCGACGGCTGGAGCCGGGACCGAAAACGCGGCTCGCACCGGTTCGAACGCGTCCCGACCGATCTTCTCGACATGATCGAGCTCTCGACGGACGAGGACTACCGCCGGTATCTCCCGGACACCCTCGGCGAGCGGTTCACCGCGAAGGATTTCCGCACGGCGGCGCACCTCGCCGATTATCCGGCCCGGGCGATCCTTAAGGTCTTCGCGGCGCGCGGGGTGATCGCCGAGGCCGGGAAGGAAGGCCGCTCGATGACCTACGCGCGGGCGTGAGACCTCCCGAAGATGAAAGAATCCTGAGAAATCCGAACGATTTTAAACCTTTTCTTAAATCTTGAAAAAAGAACTTGCAATCCGCACGGAAAACAGGTATAATATCTCAGGCGGCATGCCAAGAAAACGATAAGGACGGTAACGATCATGAAATACGGCATTCAGATGTACTCCCTGCGCGACATCACCTCCGACAATCTCGACGGCGCGCTCAAGGCGGTCGCAGACATGGGCTACGAGATGGTGGAATTCGCGGGCTTCTTCGGCCATTCCGCCGAGGACGTGAAGGCGATGCTGGACAAATACGGTCTCGTCTGCTCCGGTACCCACAGCGGGCTTTACGATCTTCTGAACGATTTCGAGGGGACCGTGAAGTATCACAAGACCATCGGCAACAAGAACTACATCATCCCCGGTCACGACCTCTCCACGAAGGAAAAGCTCGACACCTTCATCACTCAGGTCAACGAGATCGCGCCGAAGCTCCGTGCCGAGGGCATCGGGCTCGGTTACCACAACCACTCCCACGAATTCTACGATATGCCCGAAGGCTATCAGATCCACCGCGAACTCGAAGCGCGTGCCGATCTGTTCTTTGAGATCGATACCTACTGGGCGTACGTCGCGAAGCAGGATCCCGTGGCGATCCTCGAAAGACTCCGGGACCGCATTCCCGTCATCCACCTCAAGGACGGCGACGCGGACGGCCACGGCGTCTCCCTCGGACAGGGCACGGCTCCCGTCGCCGAGGTGCGCAGAAAAGCGATCGAATACGGCATGCAGATCGTCGTCGAGAGCGAAGGCCTCGATCCCACCGGCTGCGAAGAAGTACAGCGCTGCATCGATTTCCTGCACGCCGAGGACCGGAAAGACGCCGAATAATCATCGTTGAAAGAAACCTCCAAAATACGGTAAAGGAGCACGCGGACATTGGCGAACAGAAACAACAATTTTGACATTCCGATTCCCCTGATCGTACTGGCCTATATTCTCTACTGGCCGGTCGGGATCGTTCTCACCATCCTCCGCGTGGTCTCCGAAAACCAGAAGAAGCAGAACGGCGCGAACGCCCGTCAGTCGGCTGCCCAGATGCGCGCGGACTTTGACAGGCGCATGGAAGCGGACGCCGCGAGACGTCAGGCCGAACAGAACCGCATCTACGCCTCCGAGCGCCGCAAGACCCGCGAGCAGTATCAGACGGCCGCGCAGAACCAGCAGCAGGCGAAAAAGGCTGACCCGGTCGTCACCAATCCCTATTACCGGGAACAGATCGACCGCAAGGCGGCAAAGCAGGCCAAGAACTCCGGCGGCTACGCGGGTCTCATCACGGGCGGCATCATCGCGGCGGTCATCGCGGGGTTTGCGCTGCTCTTCACGGGCCTTGTCGCCGACAGCGCGATCACCTTCCTCGGCGTCGTCGCAGTCCCGGCCCTCATCGCCGCCGCGTTCTTCATCGGCGCGAAGCTCTATAAGAACCGCGAGGTCGAGCTCAACCGCATCAAAAAGATCATCGGCACGAAGGAGAGCTACAATCTTTCGAAGCTGGCGTCCGCTTCGGGCAAAAGCCTGAAAAAGATCCGGAAACAGCTGCAGAAGATGATCGACAAGGGAGAGTTCGGCGACAGCGCGTACATCGACCTTGGCTCGAACAACTTCATGCGCAACCCGGACGCCTCTCCGGACGATCCCGAGGGCTTCGACTACAAGACCGTCTACGGCGATCTCTTCGCGAAGAAAAAAGCCGCGGAGGGCGACACGGCAGCCGAAGAGCCGGAGGACGACAGCGACGAGGCGCGGTTCGCGAAGATCCTCGCCGAGATCCGCCGCCTCAACGACCAGATCGAAGACGGCCCCGTCTCCGAGCGGATCGACCGGATCGAAGGGCATACGCGCCACATCTTCGACTATGTGACCGAGCACCCGGAGGCCATGCCGCAGATCCGCACCATCATGAATTACTACCTGCCGACGACCTTGAAGCTCCTCGAATCCTACAGCCGGATCGAGCGCGTTGGCGTCGCCGGGGAGAACATGAAGAAGTCCAAGGAGAACATCGAGAGCATCCTCGACCTCCTCGTCGTGGGCTTCGAACAGCAGATCGACCAGCTCTTCCGCAACGAATCGATCGACATCACCGCGGACATCAGCGTCCTCGAAACGATGATGCAGAAGGACGGGCTGAGCGGAAAGAACGATTTCGACATTTCCTCCTACGTCGACGGCTATTCCGACGAGTTCACGGACGAAATCAGCGACGAACTCGGCGGCGGCGCGGCGGCACAGAAGGCGCCGGACAACAAATAACAGAACGACCGTCGACGGCTTCCTTCCATCGGCGGTTTTTTCGCGCGATCCACTTGCGGGACGCGTGGATTTATGGTAAGATATAGAAAAACGAGAACACGGGGGATTCTGCCATGACCGAGCGGGAGAAAATGTATGCGGGGAAGATCTACGATCCCTTCACCGAGGGGATGCCCGAGGACCGCGCGAGGGCCCACCGCCTCTGCAAGCTCTACAACGGCACCTTCGACGAGGATGTCGAGGAACGCGCGAAGATCCTCGCGGAGCTGATGCCGCACAACGGACGCGACGTCTATCTGCAGGGGCCGATCCACTTCGATTTCGGCTACAACATCACAATGGGCGACGGGAGCTACGCGAATTTCAACTTCACGGTGATCGACGAGGGACGCGTGACCATCGGAAAGAACGTCTTCATCGGTCCGAACGTCACACTCGCGACGGCGATTCATCCGCTCTGCTGGGAGGACCGGAACGCCTTCTTC
>JAFYBI010000354.1 GCA_017540285.1 Clostridia bacterium
AAACTGAACAGGGGGATGCTGCACTTGCTCCTGAAACGGAGGAGTGCGGCACCCCCTTTGTTGTTCCGGATGAGGGCCGGGGGCCCTTCCTCGGAATGACACCGTCAAGTGCAGCTTCACGCCTCAATGCTATTGCGGCAGCTCCTCTTTTTCTCTTCGCTCCCGCCCTTCACTTTCGCGGGAGTTTTTTGTATAATGATGCAGAGAAGTATTACCGGAATCCCGAAATCCGACCCGGAGGTATTCTTATGCGTACGAATCCGAAAACGCCGGCGGAAGCCGTCAATCCTTACATCGGAACCATCGGCCACCTCTTGACCGCCACCCGCCCGGTCACCGCGCTGCCTCACAGCTGGGCGCGGATCTTCCCGACCGTCACGCCGCAGGTGATGGACTACTTCATCGCCGAGAAGATCGCGTCTTTCCCGGCAGGCCCCCTCGCGATCGCGTTTGCCGCGGCGGATGCGTCCGATCCGGGCGAGGCCGTGTCCCGCTTCGACGTCACCGCGGTCGATTCCCACCCCTATGCGTTTGAGGTGTTCCTCGAGGATTCGGGCATCGGCGTCAGCGGCACCACCGGCATGCATTCCTTCGTCTACCGCGCCGAGGACGCCGGAAAGATCTTCGTGAGCGGCCGAGAAGCCGTCTTTGCAGTCTCGGACGGCGTGCTCTTCGTCGAGGCGCCGGAGGGCAAACGGGGGCGGAGGGCCTATACGGCGATCCGGCTGTCCTGCCCGTTCGAGGCGGAGATCCGGGACGGATGCGCCGTCCTCTCGGGCGTGTCCTCTCCCTGCGAGCTTTACGCCGCCATGTCCTATATTTCCGTGGAAAAGGCGAAGGAGATCTACGCGCGGGAGCTCGCGGGACAGGACTTCGCGTCTGTTTCCGCGGCGTCCAAAGCGGTGTGGGAGGATCTGCTCGGCCGCGTCCGGGTGAGCGGGAACACGGACGGCGTGCGCACCGCGTATTACACCGCCCTCTACCGCTCCTTCGGCAAGATGTTCCAGTACGGCGAGTACGGCAGCTACTATTCCGGGTACGACAAAAAGGTCCATGCGGGCGAATTCTACACCGTCGACCAGCTCTGGGACAGCTTCCGCTCGATGCACCCGCTGCAGCTGCTCCTCGAACCGGAGCGCCACCGCGTCATGCTCGACAGCTACGCCGAAATGTACAGGCAGACCGGCGCGATGCCCTCCTTCCCGACCGAAGACGGCGACCGCCCCTGCATGCTCGGCTTCCACGCGGCCTCCCTCTTCGCGGACGCGCTGGCCAAGGGGATCCCCGCCGACTTCGAGACGGCTTACCGCGGGATCCGCCGCAACGCCACGGAGATCTCCATGCTGCCGTGGGTCGGGGACAGGCCCGCCGGCGAGCTGGAGCGCTGCTATTACGAAAAGGGCTTCTTCCCCGCGCTCGAGAACGGACAGGAGGAGTGGATCGCCGACGCCGATTCCTTCGAGAGACGGCAGAGCGTCGCCGTGACGCTCGAACACGCCTACGACGACTGGTGCGCGGCGCAGCTCGCGAAGCATCTCGGGTATGAGGACGACGCCGCGCTGTTCGCAAAGAGGGCCCTGAACTATCAAAACGTCTACAACCGGGAGATCGGCTTCATGGCGCCGAAGAACGCCGCGGGCGAATGGATCCGCGACTACGATCCCATGCGGGGCGGCGGGCAGGGCGGACGCGCGTACTTCGCCGAGTGCAACGCCTACACCTTCAACTTCTCCGTATGGCACGACATCGAAGGGCTGGCGGCGCTCATGGGCGGACCGGATGCCCTGGCGGACCGCCTCGACGAGCTCTTCACGACGCCCGCGCCCGGCAAATACGGCTTCCTCGATCAGTTCCCGGATTCGACGGGGCTTCTCGGCATGTTCTGCATGGGCAACGAGCCGTCCTTCCACATCCCGTATTTCTATAACTACGTCGGCAGGCCGTGGATGACTCAGCGGCGGCTGCGCACGATCATGGACCTCTGGTTCACCGACTCCCCGCTCGGGATCTGCGGCGACGAAGACAGCGGGGCGATGTCCTCGTGGTACGCCTTCTCCGGCATCGGGCTCTATCCCGTTTGTCCCGGCAAGCCGGAGTACGCCCTGTCCTCTCCGCTCTTCGACGAGGTGACGATCAAGGTGTCGGGCGGCGAATTCGTTATCCGCGCGGAGGGTGCCGGGGACGGCCTGCGGTATATCCAGTCCGCTGTCCTGAACGGCGGCGCCTTCGATCGCGCCTTCCTCACGCACCGGGAGCTGACGGCCGGCGGCGAGCTCGTTCTGAAGATGGGCAGCCGTCCGAACAGGGAATGGGCGGTGCGCACAAAATGAACGGACGGATCAGGCGCGGACTTCTCGGTGGGCTGGCGGCGCTCTGCCTCCTCTTCCCCCTCGCGGGATGCAGGCGGCAGGAGGGCAGCCCCGCGCCGGAGACGTCCGCTCAGCCGGAATGGCCGGAAACAGAGACGCCGGCGGAAACCGATCCGCCGGAATCCGAAAACAGGGAGGACGCCATGACGCAGGAACCCGAAAAACCCGCGGAGCCGAAGTTCACGGACTGGCCCGGGACCATTGAGGCGGCGAATGAACGCGCGAACGGCGTGCAGGGCCGGTTCACCGACGCGGGGCGGAACAAATTCCTCGTGACGAACGGATCAATGTCCCTGCTCTACGATCTGACCGGAAACGGCAGCAAGGGCGTCGAGGCGATCGGCAACGCAGAGGGGCAGCCGTATTTCGAGCATACGATGGACGCGTATTTCCTTCTGCCGGACGGGACGCGCTGTTCGGCGTCGCGCTCTCCGAAGAACGGGCGGATGAACAGTCACCGCCTCGGATACTATTACTACGATTTCCGCTTCTGCGATCAGCTCTTCGTGAAGGCGGATGCCGAGGGCGGCGCCGGCGAGGATTTCTACGATATCCTCGCGAATGCCGGGGCCTGGAACGTGAACGACACGAGCCCCGTCAAAAAGAAGGACGGCGGGATCTCCTACAAGGTCACGAGCTCCTACGACCCGTATATCTTCGCCGGGGTGCATTACAGCGCGGAGGAGTATGACGCGGTCGAAATGACGATCCGGACCGAGCGCGCGTCGGCGGGGGAATTCTACCTCGTCGCCGGCTCCTGCGAGAGCTACACCGCCGATCAGCGGACATCCTTCCAGGTGACGCCCGGCGAGTGGACGACCGTCGTGGTGCCGCTCACCGTGATCCCGGACTACACCGGCTGGGTCAAGGGCTTCCGCATCGACTGCGGCGCGGAGAAGGACGAAGCCGTCGAGGTGCGGACGCTCCGGGCGGTGAAGATCGGCTCGGCCTCCGTCCCGTTTGCGCTGGAACGCATCTTCCACACCTATTCCGACAAGGTGCACGAGGTCCTGCGCGCCGTTGCGACGAACCGGTATGACGGCGGCGGGCGGTTTGAGACCGAAACGGCGATCCCGGCGGATACGGTCGCGGGGATCCTCTTGAAAAACGCCTCCGGGGAATCCGGAACCCTCGACGGCTTCGATTTCGCGACGGCGGAGTTCGTCGGATTCGATATCCGGGGCGTCGGGGTGTACGGCGTGATCCTGCCGGACGCGAAGGACAACGGCGACATCCGGGTCTCGCTCCGGGACGGCATGTACGTCGTCACCCGCGGGATCGATCTGAAGGCGAGCATCCGGAAAGGCGGCGACGTCCTCTTCGGGCAGCGGCTCTATACGTCGGCGGACCACGATTTCGACGGGCTGCGGCGGGAGGCGGCGATCGAGCGGACGCCCCTCGGGAGCGTGCGGATCACCGCGGCCTCCGACGGCGCGAAGTACAAGGGCTACGACGCGCTCGCCGGCTGCTACCGCTTTGCCCTGAACGGCTCCGATTTCAACCGCGCGTATTATCAGGAGCCGGACAAACACTTCGCCGTGCACGCCGAGATCGAGGGCGACGGCGGGGCGGACCGCACGGTCTACGTCCAGGTCTCCTGCGCGCCGTACGGATGCCTTGAGAGCGCCGCGCTGCTGGACGAGAACAACGTGATGCTGCCCCTGCCGATCGAGGTGTCGAAGAACTTCTGCGGTGAGATCGAGGAGCCGCTCTTCGACCCGGAGGATCCGGCATACGGCGAGGCGTATTTCCCGCTGACGATCGGGGGGAACGAGGTCAAGCGGTTCACCGTGCTGCACCTCTATCAGAACTGGGGGAACTACCCCCTGAAGCAGCTCTCGTCCATTGCGTTCCACATCCCGTACTATCACCTGTCCGTGGGCACGACGGAGTCCAACTGCATTGCGCCGTATTTCGTGTTCGCGAAGGACGGATGGACCCTGCCGGACTTCCGCGCGAACTCCGCGCCGTTCTGGTCGACGCAGCCCCAGCACACGAGCGCGGGACGGCTGTACTTCCTGCAGTACCGGGACGCGGACGGGAGGGCGAATCTGTCCGAATCCCAGCACGCGGAGATCGCCTCCGCCGGACCGGTCTACGCCGACATCGCGATGGACTACCTCTCCGACGACGGCAGGATCCGGGCGTCCTACCGCCACGCGGAGACGGCGCAGACCGACGAGACCCGGACGTACTACACGATCACCCTGGACGTGCTGGAGCCCGTGAAGATCGCGGATTTCCGCCGGGACTTCTCGTTCTTCACCTTCGACGGCCGGTCGGTGTATTACAAAAAAATGGGCTGGCTCAACGAGACCGGCCGGTCCGTCACCTCGGACGTGCACCGCGGCGAGCGGATCATCATGCTCGGGCGGGAATATCCCTATTACGACTACTTCGGCGGGAACGTCACCGATTCCGTGAACTTCGCCCTGATCGTGCGGCGCGCAGACATCACGATCGGCGGCAAACCGTACGACGGCGGCTTCGTCCTCTATGACCGCGCGGACGGCTCGCTGAACCGGGGTTCTTTGTCGCTCGATCTCGGTGAGGTGACGCTCCTGCCGGGCGACCGGATGGAGATCGAGATGATCCTCTTGCCGTGGGGCTATTCGACGAGCGCGGACGACGCGAATGTCCGGGCGGTGCGGGAGGATTCCTGCCGCGATCCGTACTGCCTGACCGTCCTCGAGGGCGAGCCCGTCGAAGACTGCTTCATCCCGTCGGTCCGCGCGAAGGACGGCCGGGCGTCGTTCCGGCTCACGGGCGGGAGGAACACCGCCGCCGTCCGGGTGTACGGTTTCGATTCCTATGCGCCGCCGCGCGTGAGCTTCCGGGCGGACGGCAAAGACACGGACATCGCGCTCGCCGGTCCGAACGGGTATGACGGGTATCAGGTGTACCGCGACGCCGACGGGACGTACTCCTTCTCCTTCAACGTCGACATGGACCGCGCCGGCGAATGGGAGATCACCGTCGAAGGTCCGTGACGGCGGTCCGGCCGCATTTCCATCCGAAATAACCTTGCATACAGGAGGTATCCGATGTTTGCTTACACCACTCCCGAAAAGGCCGGCGTCCGGAGCGAAGGGATCATCCGCTTCCTCGACGACATGAAGGCAAAGCGGCTGCACATGCACGCCATGATGATCCTGCGGCACGGCGAGGTGATCGCCGAGGCTTCGTTCGCCCCGTGGTCGGGGGACAATCTGCACATGCTCTTCTCCCTTTCGAAGAGCTTCACGTCGACCGCCGTCGGATTCGCGGTGCAGGACGGGCTGCTCCGCGTGAGCGACCGCCTCGTCGATTTCTTCCCCGATCTGCTCCCCGCGCAGCCCTGCGAGAACATGCAGAAGATGACCCTGAAGCATCTTCTCACCATGAACACCGGGCACGGCGAGGAACCGCGCTGGAGCGGGGAAAACTGGGAAAAGGTCTTCCTCCGCAGCTACGTCGAATACGAGCCCGGGACGCACTTCCTTTACAATACCTTCGCCACCTACATGCTCGCGGCGGTGGTGCAGCGCGTCACGGGAAAGAAGCTGCTCGCCTATCTCCGCGAAAAGCTGATGGATCCCCTCGGGATGAGCGGGGACATCTGGTTCGATGAGTCTCCCTCCGGGGTGGCGACGGGCGGCTTCGGGCTCAACGTCCGGGTCGAAGACATCGCCAAACTCGGCCAGTTCTACCTGCAGGGCGGAGTCTGGGAAGGAAAGCAGCTTCTGAACGACCAGTGGATCGCGGACGCGGCGACGCCGTGGTCAGACAACCGGAATCACGGCGGCGAGGACTCCGACTGGGGATCCGGATACGGGTATCAGTTCTGGATGTGCAAGCCGGAACACGTCTTCCGCGGCGACGGCGCGTACGGGCAGTACTGCGTCGTGATGCCGGATCAGGACATGGTCATCGCCATCAACAGCGGCGTGGACGACATGGGCGCGGTCCTCGACTCGATCTGGTCGAACATCCTGCCGTGCGTGGAGGACGCCCCGATCCCGGAGGAGAATCCCGCGCTGGAAGCCCGGCTCGCCGACACGGATACGCCTCCCTGCTGGGAAGAGTTCGGCTGGACCGCGCCCGTATTCGATCCGGTGCCGGAGAAACGCTGGCGCGGCGAATACTGCCTCGGTCAGGACAACGCGCTGAACGCGGACACGCTCACGGTCGAGGCGGACTGCCTGCTCCTGAAAAAAGAGGAGCACACCGAGCGGATCCCGCTCTGCCGGGAACGGTGGATCCTGACGGAGGACGGGGAAAGCGCCGTGCGGGCCGCGAACACGGAGGACGGGCTGCTTTTGCACATGTGCCATGTCAAAACGCCGTTTGAGACGACCGTGAATATGAAATTCGTGCCGCACGGCGTGAAGATCGGGGTCCGCCGCGGATACGGGCTGGGCGGCGACAGGACCTGGTTCGTCGGCCACCGGAAGTAATTCCCGGGCAAAGAAAAAAGAGGACGGCATATCCTCTTTGTCCGCCGTTCCCGGAGCCCCGCCCGAAAATCCCTGCGTGCCCGCGCGGCAGGATCACCGAAAGGAGACGACAGATGAACCACTTCGGATGCGACGTTGCCCTTCTCTCCGTCACCGATACGGAATACGGCGCCGTCCTTCATTTCCACGACTGGGAGGCGTTCCGCGTCCCAGGCGACGATCAGCGGTATGAGCGCGCGTCGTTCTTCCGGGACGGACGGGAACACACGCTGATCCATACCCGGACCGGTGAGATGGGCATGACCGCCGCGTCGACCGCCGCCTCGAAAATCATCTATACCTTCCGCCCGCGCTACCTCATCATGGTGGGGATCGCGGCGGGCATCGCGCTCACCGAGGTGGCGGAACAGATCTACGGAGACGTGATCGTGCCGGACGTGGTGTGGAACTATGCCGTCGGCAAGTTCGTCAGCCCGGACGCCGCGTTCATCACCTACGGGGACGTGGGCTTTCTGCCCCGGTCCACCAGCGTCGCGGTGCCGGAGGAAATGCTGGCCTTCGTGCGGGAAGCCGCCGCCTCGCCGGAGAATCAGTGCCGCGTCCTCGTCGGGCCGATGGCCTGCGGGAGCACGGTCGTCGCGAACCGGAACATCCTCGACAAGCAGGTCTACTCGCAGTTCAAGGACACGATGGGGCTGGACATGGAGTCCTACGCGGTCGTCTATGCCGCGCTGCATGCCTCCGAGCCGCGTCCGCTCCCACTGATCGTCAAAAGCGTGTGCGACTATGCGAACAGCGAGAAATCGGACCAGTACCAGAAGTTCGCCGCCTACACGAGCTGTGAGTTCGCGAAGCTCCTGTACGAGAAATACCTGCCGCTGGATTAAAACGGGCTTCACGCCTCCCGGAGGAAGAGCCCTTCTGCCGCGGCGAGCTGCCGGACGGTGTCGAGAAATTCCCCGCGAAGGTTGTACGCCGTCAGATACAGATCCCCGCCGTCGAGGGTGAGGAGCGCGTCCCCGTCCGGGAAGAGGAGGGTGAGATACCCGCCGTCCGCGCATCCTTCGACGAGGGAGACGAGCGTCCCGGGCGCGGGCTGCACGATCCAGTCGGAGTCTTCCTCCCCGGCGCCGGGCGAACGGTCCGCCGCGATCCCGTCGTAGCACGACAGGCAGAGGACGACGCGGGCGAACCGGCGGTAAAGCGCGCCGATCCGTTCGGGGGCGGCAAGGTATTCCTCGACCGGGAAATAATAGCTGCCGGCCTCACGCGGGACCCGGCGCGGAAGAAAATCGATCACGTGACAGGGGGCGTCGAGGAGGCGCTCCCTTTGTTCGTCGTACAGGGGCTGTTTCATGCGAATCTCCTTTGTTTCTGTCTGCCTGCCCTTATTATACCGCACCGCGCCGGGATTGTCCACCCCTTCCGCGGGCCGTCGGAAAGATTTCCTCCCCGCGCAGCCGCGGAAACATGCCGGGGCGGCCCCGACGTTTTCACGGCGTGCGGGGACGAAAACCTATTGTTTTCCTCCGAAAGATGTGATATAATGAACTGACCTGATTTCCAGGAATTCAACGCACAGGAGGCGGAACCATCCATGAAAAAGCGTGTTCTTTCCATCCTTCTCGCGGCCGTGATGCTGCTGCCCATGGCTGCCGCATGCTCCGAAAACGGCGCGGAGACCGACACCCCCGACACCGGTCTTTCTCCTGCGCCGACCGCCGCCGAAGAGGTCGTCGAGCCTGAGGAGACCGAGCTGTCCGACAATCTGCCGGCGTCGGATTTCGAAGGGTACGGCTTCCATGTCGGCGCGCAGGACGGGGTGTACTACGGCTGCGCCATGATCGAACAGGTCCTTGTCGAGGAGCTCAACGGCGACGTCGTGAACGATGCCGTCTACAACGCCAACCGCGCCGTCGAATCGCGGTTCAACGTGCAGCTCGGGTCCGTTTTGTTCCCGGATGACAGCGGGGCGACCGTCAAGGCCTCCATTCAGGCCGGAGACGACGTGTACGACATCCTGACGATGCACGACATCACCATTGCGAATCTGTCCCTGACCGGTCTGTTCCGCGACGTGAACGAGATCCCGCATCTGGACTACACCCGCCCGTGGTGGCCGTCCTATTCGGTGGATTCCCTGACCGTGGGCGGCAGCATGTACCTGATTTCCAACTACATTTCCTACATGAATCTCGCCATGACCAGAGCGGTGTTCATCAACAAGGGCATCGCGGAGCAGTACAACTACACGATCCCTTATGAGAAGGTCAAAAACGGCGAGTGGTATCTCGACGACTTCATCGATATGATGCAGGATGTCTACCTCGACGTCAACGGCAACGGACGGCGGGATGACGACGATATCTACGGATTCGCCGCCAGCTCCGCGCTGTACGCCATCCAGGAATCCTTCGGCGTGGAGCCCGTCAAGGAGGATGAGAACGGACAGCTCTACCTCAATATCAACAATGAGACGACGGTGACGCTGATCGAGAAGTTCTACCACATGATGGCGGAGACGGAGGGGGGCTACCTCAACAACGACGAAAGCATTTTTACCTTCGCCGCCGGAAGCGCCCTTTTCGGCATGTTCGATCTGGGCCGGGTGCTCAGCAATCTCCGCGATTCGGAAATCACCTACGGCATCCTTCCGATCCCGAAGCTGAACGAACTGCAGGAGAACTATATCTCCGGGTCCACGGACAGACCCTACGCCATCCCCGTGACGGCGCAGAACGACGAGCGGCTGGGCATCATCATCGAAGCCATGTCCGCCGAGGGCTACAAGCAGGTCCGTCCCGCCTTCTTCGAGATCGCCCTCAAATCGAAATACGCCTATGATTCGGAATCCGCCGAAATGCTGGAGATCATCGGCAACACCATCGTTCTGGACTTCTCCTATATCTATTCCAATTTCGGCGGCTTCGCGTGGACACTGATGAACATGATGAGCGTGAACAATCCCTCGAAGGATTTCGCCTCCTACTACGCCAAGAACGAGAAGGTCCAGAAAAAGCTGCTGGATAAACTGCAGAAGTCCTTCGACGAAATGAAGAATCGGTAAGGGCCCCGGTCGTTCTCCGGCGGCGTCATCCCACCCTGTCCGCGGCCGGCATCAGCGGTTCTGCTCCGTCGGTGCCGCGCCGCTTTTTTCCGTCCGCAGCAGAAGCACGCTCACGGCCAGCAGAAGCGGGAAGCACACGCCGCAGAGAAGCCCCGCCCGGATGTTTTCTCCCATGACGTGGGAAATGCCGCCCACCAGAGCCGGACCCGCCGCCGCGCCCAGATCTCCCCCCAGGGCCAGCAGGGCGAACAGGGCGGTCCCCCCCTTCGGCAGCCCGGCGGAGGAGATGCTGAGGGACCCC
>JAFYBI010000355.1 GCA_017540285.1 Clostridia bacterium
ACTTCCAGAGAGTTCCTCTTTTTGGTTCTTTTTCTCCTCGATAAAGGAGAAAAAGAATGCCGAAAGCGCTATGGAAAGAGACGGCTGCCGCATTTCTCCGTTTCTTGGAGAATGCGACAGCCCCATTTTCTTCATATTCTATATGATCTTTCATGACCCGTCACACGAACTCCGTGACGCCGTCCTCCAAAAAGAGCTTCGTGCGGGTGATGACGTGCCAGCCGTCCTTGCCGGAGAGGCCGAATTCCCGCTCCACTGCCTGCACGATGTACTCGGGATTGAGGTAATTCGCCTGTTCCGCCGCCGTGACGGCCGTGACGGTCAGGGTCCCCTCTCCCGCCTCCGCGCGCAGAGACTTCATCAGGGTCGTGATATCGACCTCCCGCTCGCCGCTCTTGGACTTCTTCATCATCACGACGGGGGATCGGAACAGCGCTTCGATCGCCGCAGCGGTCTCCGGGGACGCGTTCACGCGCTGCCATTCGATCCGGTTTTCCGCCCATTTCACGTCGGTCAGCTTTCCCTTCTGTTCGTAGACCGCCGTGATCTCGATCCCGTTCGGCATCACCGCGGAAAGCCTTTCCATCACCTCCGCGTTGGAGACGGCCTTCATGAGGCGGATGTCGAGGATCTCGGCCTCGCCGCCGCACCCGACGGACAGGGGCGTGCCGAACACGAGCTTCGGCTTCGGGTTGAAGCCCTCAGAATAGTAGACCGGCAGCCCGGAGCGCACGATGGAGCGCATGACGGTCTTCGCGAGGTCGAGGTGGGAGATGTAGAGCATCGCGCCGAACTTGCGGAACCGGATGCGGATCTGACGCGCGGGCTTCACCGGCGATTTCGCAGGCGCGTCTTCGACCGGTTTCTCCGGCGCGGCGCCTTCCTTCGTGATCCTGCCCGCGCTGTCGGAGCTCTCGGGATGGCCGGGACACCAGCGGCAGTACTGCTTGTCGACGAGGCGGTTGACGCCGCATCCGGAACACTTCTCGCGGCAGCTCGGGGTGGCGATCGCCTCCTGCGCCTTGTGCCGTTCGGAGAGGAGGAAGGACTTCGTCACGCCGCAGGAGATCATGTCCCACGGGAGGATCTCGTCGTCCGGGATGGTCCGGTTGGCATAGAACGCGGGATCGATCCCCGTCGCCGCGAAAATGTCCATCCAGCCGGCATAGGAGAAGGTGTCCTCCCACGCGTCGAACCGGACGTGCCGTCTCAGCGCCTCCTCGAGAGCCCGCCCGAGCCTCCGGTCGCCGCGCGCGAACACCGCTTCGATGCGGGAGACGTCCGCGTCGTGGTAGTTATAGCGCACCTTGCGGTCGGTGATCTTCGAGGACAGGAACGCCTGCTTCTCCTCGAGCTCCTCCGGCGTGTTCTGCCGCTCCCACTGGAAGGGCGTGTGCGGCTTCGGGATGAAGCACGCGACGGACAGCGTGACCTGCGGCTGACGCGCCCTGTTGCGGCCCGGCGTGCGGTAGTATTCGTCCACCACGTGCGAGGCGAGCGTCGCGATCCCCTCGATGTCTTCATACGTCTCGCCCGGGAGGCCGTCCATGAAATACAGCTTGATCTGATTTTTCCCGGCCTCGTACGCGACGCGGCAGGCCCTCAGGATCTCCTCCTCGGTGATGTTCTTGTTGATGACGTCGCGCATCCGGGGCGTTCCGGCCTCCGGCGCGAAGGTCAACGTCGACGAGCGCACGGAGGAGATCTTCTCCATCAGCTCCTTCGTGAAGGAATCGGCGCGCATCGACGGCAGGCTGAGGTTGACCATGGCGTCATCGGTCCAGCCGAGAAGCCTGTCCGTCAGCTCGCTGATCTTGGTGTAGTCGGAGATCGAGAGGGACGAGAGGGAGATCTCGTCGTACCCGGAGTTTCGGATCATCGTCCGGGCGATGCAGTCGAGGGTCTCGGGCGTCTTTTCCCGCACCGGCCGGCACACCATGCCCGCCTGACAGAAGCGGCAGCCGCGCGTGCATCCGCGGAAGACCTCGATCGTCACGCGGTCGTGGACGGTCTCGATGTTCGGCATGACGGGGTTGAGCGGGACGGGGCAATGATCGAAATCCCCGATGACGCGCTTCGTCACGACGGCGGGGATCCCCTCGGCGTTCGGCGTGATCGCCGCGATCGTCCCGTCCTCATGGTAGGCGATGTCGTAGAACATCGGGACATAAAAGCCCTTCAGATCGACCGCGGCGCGATAGAGGAAGTCCCGCTTCGTGTAAGTCCCGTTCCCCTTCATTTCGAGCCAGAGGCGCGCGAGCTCGGGAAGCGCTTCTTCGCCCTCTCCGATCGAGAAGATGTCGACGAAATCGGCCATCGGCTCCGGGTTGTAGGAGCACGGACCGCCCGCCAGCACGATCGGCGCATCCTCGCCGCGCGCATCCCGCCGTGGTGGGATCCCCGCGAGGTCGAGCATGTTCAGCACGTTGGAGTAGCAGAGCTCGTACTGCATCGTGAAGGCCACGACGTCGAAGATCCCCACCGAATCGCCGCTCTCGTGGGTGAAGAGCGGGATCCCGCGGGCGCGCATCTCATCCTCCATATCGGTCCACGGCGCGTAGACGCGCTCGCACCAGACGCCCTCGACGCTGTTGAAGCGGTCGACGAGGATGCGCATGCCGAGGTTGGACATGCCGATTTCATACGTGTCGGGAAAGCAGAAGGCGACGCGCATGTTCACGTCGGCGAGGTCCTTCATAACGCTGTTTGTCTCGCCGCCCGTATAGCGCCCGGGCTTCTGGACGTTGGCGATAAAGCTGCGGAGTTCTTCTCTCATACCGGATCCCTTCAAAATACATGCAGGTACGCACAAGGTCGTTCGCGTTTAGTATAGCACGCCCGGCGCGGGTTTGTCAAGAGCGCGGGTGCGGGGGAAAACAAAAAGGAGCGCGCGCTCATCGTCACACGCTCCCGGCTGCTTATTCGTTTTCGAGGTTGGCGAGCAGCTTATACAGAAGATCGTACAAGGTCTTGGTCTCGTCCGCTTCGAGCTTCACGCGTCCGTTGATCTGTGCAGGAATGCCGACGGCCTTGTCCTTGAGCGCGCGGCCCTCGTCCGTCAGATCCACGTTCACCACGCGTTCGTCCTCCTTCGAGCGGGAACGGGCGATGAAGTTTTTCGCCTCGAGGCTCTTCAGAACCGGCGTCAGCGTGCCGCTGTCGAGGTGCAGACGCTTGCCCATCTCTTTTTCGGTGATCGGATCGGTCTCCCAGAGGACCATCATCACGATGTACTGGGTGTAGGTGAGATTCAGGTCCGTCAGCATGGGGTGATACAGCTTGGTGACCTCGCGGGAGGCAGCGTAGAGGGGGAAGCAGATCTGCTTTTCAAGCTTCAGCGCGTCGTATTTCTTGCTCATGTCCATGTTCCTTTGCTGATGAAATTGAAATTGAGATTCCCTTGGAATTATTCTATGATTATTATATCACACATTTTCATGAAAAGCAAGGGGGTGTCGGCAATTCTTTGTCCGTTAATGAAAAAATCGTCATTTTCCGCGCGGCAGTCTCCGGCATGATTTTGAACACGGTGTAAACAATTCCTCCGCGCCCTTGACGCGCCGTCCGATCCCCTTTATACTGGAGGCAGACCATCCCATCAAACGACCAGGAGGTATTCCCGTGAAATTCATGATCTGTCTGTCACTCGTCTTCCTCGCCGCCCTGCTTCTTGCCGGCTGCGCCAAGGAACGTCCCGTGCCCACCCCCGCGGCCCCTTCCCCGGATGCGTCGGCTGTGCCCGGTGAGACTGACGCCCCGGAACCCGCCCCGGAACCCGAGCCGGAACCGGAGCCGGAACCGGAGCCCGCCGTCGAAGCGGAAGCCGCTCCCGAGCCGACCCTCACCGTCGGCGGCCGCACCTATACCCTCACGTTCGAGGACGATTTCGACGGCGACAAGCTCGACGCGAAGAAATGGGCGCTCTGCCCCGAGTGGAAGCGTCAGGACGTCGGCGGATACTGGCGGAACAGCGAGGTCGAGGTCCGCGACGGCAATCTCTGGCTCCGGGCGCGCATCGATGACGACGGGACGCCCGTCTCCGGCGCGGTCCGCACGCTCGGCTGCTTCGAGCAGGCATACGGCTACTTCGAGTGCCGCATGATGTTCCCTGCGACGACCGGCTTCTGGGGCGCGTTCTGGATGATGTGCGGCAGCGTCGGCACGGAGGACGGCACGGCAGTCTCCGGCGCGGAGATCGACATCATCGAAAGCGGCGAATGCGCGCGCCGGGGCGTGAACCATGCGATCCACTGGGACGGGTACGGTTCGGCGCACAAATCGGTCTCAAAGGTCCTCGCGAAGCGCGCCGATCTCTACGAGGGCTGGCACACCTACGGCTTCCAGTGGACGGAGGACGCGTATATTTTCTACATCGACGGCGAGGAGACCTGGCGCACGTCGGAGCCCGGCATCTGCGAAAAGGCGGGCTACATGAAGCTGACGACGGAGTTCGGGTCCTGGGCCGCGCCGATCGTGCCGGAAGAGCTGCCCGACTTCTGCCGCGTCGACTGGGTGCGCGCGTGGACGGAGGGGTGAGCCTCCTTCGCGAAAAAACTCTTGACAACGCTCCCCCGCCGCGGTATAATAAAAAGGATGAAGTTCATTTCCAAACAAACTCGGAGGTAATCCCATCATGGCAAAAGTATTGGTTGAAACCAGCGCGCGTCACGTTCACCTGACGGAAGAGCACATTCAGATCCTGTTCGGCGAAGGCGCGACCCTGACAAAGAAGAAGGACCTCTCCCAGCCCGGTCAGTTCGCGTGCGAAGAGCGCGTGACCGTCGTCGGCCCGAAGAAGTCCATCGAACGGGTCTCCATCCTCGGTCCCGCCCGCCCCGCGACGCAGGTCGAGATCTCCTTCACCGACGCCCGCACCCTCGGCGTGGACGCTCCCGTGCGCGAGTCCGGCGACGTTGCCGGTTCCGCGGGCTGCAAGCTCATCGGCCCCGCCGGCGAGATCGAGATTTCCGAAGGCGTCATCATCGCAAAGCGGCACATCCACTTCACGCCCGAGGACGCTGCGGAATTCGGCGTCGAGGACAAGCAGATCGTCTCCGTGAAGATCGATTCCGACGGCCGTTCCCTCATCTTCGGCGACGTCGTCGTGCGCGTCAGCCCGAAGTTCAAGGCCGCGATGCACATCGACACCGACGAAGCGAACGCCGCCTGCGCCTTCGGCCAGATCTGGGGCGAAGTGATTCTCTGACACATGCAGCGAAGAGGTGCGGTTTTTCATGCCGCACCTCTTTTTTACCAAAACCCGACTCTCCCGCACACGACGCGGCAGTCGGCGAGCATGCGTTCGGCCGTTCTGGCCGCAGCATCCTCCCGCGTGTCGTCAAAGCGCAGATCGAAGCCGGTGAGCGCCGGAGCGGAGCGGAAAAACAGCGCCCCGCCGGACGGATCCATGCCGCATGCCGCATCCCGGACCGCATCCCGCGCGCGCCGCAGAGCGTTCTCTTCCTCCTTCGGCGGCAAAGCGAACTCCCCCTCCGCCCGGAGCGCCGCGATCACCCCCGCCGCGCTGTCCGGGTATCCCGGCGTCCTCATCCGGCGCAGGACGAGGGCCGCGATCCCCACCTCGGCCGCATAGGAGTCGCCGCCGTAGTTCGCCGCCAGCATCGATTCGAGATATGCCCGGTCCCGCGCCGTCAGCCGGACCTCTTCCGTTTGCTCGGTCGGGGCTGTCCCGGCCGGGCCCGTTGCGCGGACCTCGACCGGAAACAGCGCGGCCAGCGCCGCCAGCCACACGCAGACTGCTCGTTTCATCCCGTTCTCCATACCCTTTGTTTCACGCCGTTAGCATACCCGGAACATGCGCGGTTCATGCGCGGAAAAAACTCCCCCCGTTTGAATGCGGGAGGAGTTTTCGTTTGGATTGTCAATCGGGATCGTTCCGCCGCTCAGTCTTTCCAGCCGAGGACGTTCACGGAGAAGCGATGGAGCAGCGTCGCGAGCTCGAAGCGGTACGCGTCGCCGTTCGGATCCATCGCACCGGTGGAGACGAGGAAGTTCTGCTGCTGCGCGTACTTGGCAGCCGTCAGCGCGCCTTCGCGGGCGACATCCGACCAGAATTCGCCGATCTTGTTGGCGTCGGAGATCCGCAGCGTTTCGTTCGAAACGTTCACCGACTTCTTCGCCAGACTGGTCGCATAGCGGTACATAATGATGTACATCTGCTGATGCGTGATGTTGTCGCGCGGTCCGAAGGTGCCGTCGCCGTAGCCGAGGATCAGGCCGTTGGCGGTCGCCCAGTTGATGTAGGGCACCGCGTACTTGATGTCGATCTCATTGTAGCTGACGTCGGTGAACTCGGAGGTCGTGCCGTAGATGCGGAGAACGACGGCATCCTTTTCTTCGACGGTGTTGTAATCGGAGAAATACATTCTGCCGAGCGTCGTCACGAACTGCGCGCGGGTCATGGTCTGGCTCCCGCCGAAGGTCGTCGCGCTCATGCCGTTCATCAGGCCGTTCTCGTTGACGAAGCGGACGTCGTCATAGTAGGTGGCTCTGGGGGAGACATCGGTGAAGGGGTTCACCCATTCCGTCTTCGCGGGCGTCTCTTCCTTCTTCGGCTCTTCCTTCTTCGGGAGCTCCTTGAAGGTCGCGGTGAGGGTCTGGCCGTCCTTGATGACGTTCTTCATCACGTAGGTCGCGACGCCGGTGTTCGCGTTCAGGGTGTAATCCTTGTTCGAGGAGGCGGAAACGGTGGACGTGCCGACCTTCACGGTGTCGATCTGGTAATTCTCGGCCGGCGTGATCGTGAAGGTGATGTCGTTGCCGTGCGCGATGCTCACTTCGTTGTCGCGGTTCGCCGCGGGCTTCGCGGTGACCGTGCCGTTCTTCGTGTCGGCGATCTTCACGGTGTAAAGGCCGGGAACCTCGTCGCGGTCGAGATCGGCGTCGAAGGTGATGGTCTCGCCCTTATCGATGAGGAGGACTTCGTCGAGATCGTAGTACTCGAATTTCGACGTGGTGGTGTTGGTGTTGGTCACGCTCAGGCTGTAGCGGTTGCGGGAGGAAACCTGCACGGTCGTGGAGTAGAACGTGAGGTTGTAGCCGTTTAGGTCGATCGAGATATTGCGCTCGGGATCGTAGTCATTGTAATTCTTCGTGACCTTCTGGTCCTCGCCGAGCTTGATGGTGTAGGTGCCGGAGGTCCTCGAGGAGTACGACGTCAGCGCGGAGTCGCCTTCCTCGATGGCGTCGAGGGCGTCCATGATGTCGTCGTAATACGAGAGCAGGGTGCTGCTGTAATACACGGACACGCCGCCGAGGTCGCCGATGGTGATGTCGATGTCAAAGTCCTCATTGCCCACGTAGACGCGGAGGGTGATGTACTTTTTGTTGTTCTCCGTCCAGACGTCCGCGTTCTGAATGGTCCGCAGGCTGGAAGAGGAGGAGGACTTGGTCGTGAGCTTGCCGTTGCTGTTGACCGTCAGGACTTCGATGTCGATGGACTCCGAATACTTGCTGAAATCTTCGGAATAGACCTTCTTGACGGAGCCCGCCCGGGACTGGATGTACTGAATGAAGTCGATGTCCGCCGTCGTGAAGCGGTACCCGACCGGGTAAGCGGACTTCTTCATCTCGACGTTCACGATATCGTACACGTCGAGCGCGGTCTTGTTGGCGGTGATGGTCAGATTGGAGAAGGTGTAGGTCTGCGTGAATTTCTGACCTTCGTACGTATAGTTGAACGGGATTTCAAGCTTGGTCTTGCCGACGTCGGAATCCTTGATGGTGTAATTGAAAATGTCGGTCAGATCCTTGTCCTTGAGGGTCTTCTTGGTCTCGGTCCCCTGCTTGATGTAAAGCGTCATGCCCGTCGCGTCGAATTTGTCGCCGGACTTGTAGGTCGTGTTCTTGAGCTTGCTTGCGGAATCGAGCTCCAGAGTGTATTCCTTCGGTTTGACGGTGATGTCCTTCGATGCGGTCTTGCCGCCGTAGGTCACGGTGTAGGACTTGTCAGCAGTCGTCAGCGGCGTGGTCGGCGTGATGGCATAGCCGGTACCGCCGGAGATCTCGGCGAAGGTGCCGTCGTTGTAGGTGACCTCGATCTTGATCTCGGAGAGCGTGTCGCCGACGTTGAAATCCTTGCGGGTATCGGTGATCTTGATCTCCTTCACGCCGAACGGTTCTACCGTGACATCCACCGAAATGGAGGCACCGTCATAGGTCACGACAACGGAAGTCGTTCCCGCGTCGAGTTTTCCGCTCGGCGCCCAGGAGCAGTTGGAATCGGTGAGGGCAACGCCGGTATCTTTCTCGCCGTTGTTGTAGGTCACGTCCACGACCATGCCGGCGGGAGAGAAGGACTGGTTGTCCGCATATTGGGTCTTGGACGGAGGCGTTTTCAGCGTGAGGGTTTCCGCCTTGCGCGCCTTGACGGTGATCGTCCATACCGTATCGAATTTGGCATAGTCTGCATCGAACGCAAAAATCTCGGTTTCGCCGGCGCCGACTGCGGTAACAACGCCGTTGCTAACGGTCGCGACGCTCTCATCCGCGCTTTGCCAATAGGTCGTTCCCTCCGGGATCGCGTCGGGAGAAATCGTATAAGTAGACGGATATTTGGCGGTATCCTTGGCGCCTACCCACAATTCGGCATCCGCAGCCGAGACCGCCGCGGGGAGAACCATGACGGCGATCAGAGCCGCAGTCAGCAGCCAGATCCATGTTTTCTTTTTCATAGCGTATGTATCCTTTCTTCTGTCTCCTGCCGCAGCAGGGGATATCCGGTTTTCATCCCGCGCCGAGGGGGACACGGGGCCATGATTATTATACCGCATTCAGCGGCGGATCGGGGACAAACGGCGGAAAATTCACAATGTTTTTACAACTTTCGCGCCTTCACCCGGGCTTTAGACGCCGCGGCGGCAGGAAAAGTTCCCGCATCCGACGGGATTTTCTGCATTTTCTGCGTTTTTCTTCCCGTCACAGCGCGATCTTCGCGATCCGCGTGCGGACGAGGCACATCTCATCGCCGAGGGTCCCGCTGCCCGCGCAGTAGGAGAGGAGCAGCTCGCCAGGTCCCGTGAAATGGATCGCCGGGTAGCAGTATCCCGCCGTCGGGTCGTCTTCGAGGATCTCGGGCGCGCCGAAATGCAGCCCGTCGTCGGAGACCGCGATCACGAGGGGAGTCCGTCCGCCCGTCCAGATCGGCGGCTTCTGCGTCCAGTGCCAGCGGTGAGGCGTCTCGGGGATCGGGTTCCAGACGGCATAATACTTCCCGTCGAACGGATTCTTCTTGATGAGGAGCGGCGAGCAGGGCGCGGTGAACGCCGAGGGCTGCGGGATCGTCCAGGTGCGTCCGCCGTCGTGGGAGAAGCTCTCGTAGTGCCGGCCGAGATCGGTGCGGAAATAGGCGTACAGCGTGCCGTTCGGCAGTTCGCAGAGTCCCGGCTCCTGCAGACCGGACGAGGAGTGCGCGCCACCGGGCAGGGCGATGAAATCGGAGAGCTGTTCCCACGTCCGCCCGTCATCGGAGGAGGCATAGAACGCCGCCTTCGAACGCCCGTCCACGCGGTCCGGCTGACCGTGATACCCCATCGCGGACGGATGGAGCGCGGCGGCGGTCATCCAGCGGCCGTCCGAGAGGGCGACGACGCGGTCGTTGTTCACCACATAATACCCGGGATAGTTCGGGGAGACGACGCGCACGGGCTCGCCGAGGGTACCGAACTCGTCCGCCGAGCGGCGCAGGATGTATTCGGAGGAGACGCCCCTGTGCTTTACGAGGTAAAACACCGCGGCGCTGCCGTCGTGCATGCGGGCTGCGGAGACGCTCATGCAGTTGGTCTCGTCGGTGCCGGGCTCCGGACGCACGAGGACGCGGGGCTCGGTGAAGGTCCTGCCGTCCCAGAAGATGACGGCGATCTCCGCGTAGGCATGGTCATCCGCGCTGCCGCCGGCATAACGGCTGTACAGGAACGCGGTCCTGCCGTCCCGGAGCGCAAGGAACGCGCCTTCGCTGTTGCGGGGATTGCCCATCCGGGGCGCGATGTCGGTGAGGGGAATGAAGGTCATGGGATGTATCCTTTCTCGTTCTTAGCATTGATATCGTGAAGATCATTACCCGATTTCGGAGGGGACCCCCGCCAGATTTTCGAAGGTGACGCCCATCTTCTCGGCAATCTGGAAGCCGTCGCTCGCGTTGTCCTCCGTACTCCGGGTGATGCGATAGGTCCGTCCCCCGTCGGAATCGAGGCCGGCGGTCAGGTAGTCGACGCCCTCCGTTTGTTCTTCGCTCAGGCGGGTTTTCAGCGCGTGGTAGTGCGTTCCGAAAATGCTTCGCACCCGCCTTGCGGACAACGCACGAATCAGGTGAACGGAAAGCTCGATCGCGTCGTCGGGATCGGTGGAGGAATAGGTCTCGTCGAAAACCGCCAGAGAGTGTTCCCGCATCGCTTCAAAAATGCTCTTGATCTTTTCGCACTCGTCCAGCAGCCTGCCCTTCGCGTTCAGCCCTTCGTAGGAGGGCATGTGGACGAAGATTCCCTCAACCGGACTGATTCTCAGACGCTTTGCGGGCACTTCCATCCCGAGCTGCGCCAGAATCTGCGCGACACAGATCGAGGACATGAAGACGCTCTTTCCTCCGTTGTTCGGACCGGTAAGGATGTAGACCGTTCCCTGTTCATCGAAGCTGAAATCGTTGGCGACGCAGGTCCCCGCGCCTTTTTCCGCGAGGTTCATGGCGAGGATGGGATTGTACAGCCCGTCCGCTTCGAAGACCCGCTCCGATTTTTCGCAGTAAACCGGCTCGGTGAGCTTCAGCCCGGCCGCTTTCATCCTGCCCGTGATCTGATTGATCTTCAGGACGAACTCGAACGAGGGGAGCGCTTCGATCAGAAACGAGAGCTTGTCCGCAATATAAGCGTTGATCTCCGGCTCCCATTGACGGATCGCACGTTTGAACACTTGCCCGAGGGCACGGTAGATGGACTGCTCCATTGCGTCAAAGTCCTCCGCCCGGGTGTTTTTCTTCGCCGACACCAGCGGAGCCATCGACATGTTCCTGTTGTCGAAATCCAGCCGGAGAAGGCGGTCGATCAGG
>JAFYBI010000356.1 GCA_017540285.1 Clostridia bacterium
TCTCCGGGGAATTTTCTCCCGCCGCCGAAGGTCTCCTCCGCGGTCATCGCGCTCGTGCCCCACGGCGGGATCCGGGAAATCTATCCCGGCGCTCCCGGGGACGACGAAGCATGCCGCGCCTTCGCGGAAAAAGTCTCGTCCCTCATCGAACTCGCGTTCGGGCAGCGGCGCAAGACCCTCGTCAACGCCCTCTCCGCGCGCTGGCCGAAGGAGACGACCGCCGCCGCGCTCGAAGCATGCGGCCTCAGGCCGGACATCCGCGGCGAACGTCTGTCGGCGGAGGACTTCTGCCTGCTTGCCGATCATTTGACATGAAGAAAAGAGATCCGTACAGCTCCGTGCGGATCTCTCTTTTCGTTCTTTGATTCTTTCCTTCCCGTCAGTCTCCGATCGCGACCTCATCCGTGCCGATGCCGTAGAAATCCGCCGGATCCGCGACGAAGACCTTCTTTGTTCCGCCGGTCTGAGCCAGGGTTCCGCCGGTCGCCGCCGCGTAGGCATCCGCCGTGAACACGCCTGCCGCGAACAGCTTCTGCGCCAGGGTGATCCCCGCTCCCTTGACGCCCGCTTTCAGGGCCGCGTAGGAGACGAGCACCGCGTCCGCGCGCCGGAAGTCCGCCGTATCGACGCCGTCGGGCAGGATCCCGACCTGCTTCGCGAGCGAAAAGGGATCGTTCCAGCTGAAATCGCCGGCCGCATCGGAATAGCCGAGCGCGCGCAGCATGAAGGTGAGCATCATCGCGCCGCTCGCGTTCCCCGTGCCGAATTCGGTCGCCGAGACCCCCTTCGTCAGGCCGGTCTCATAGGCGTACGCGACATAATCGTTCGCCCACGCAGGGACGTCGGTGAAGGGGTGCTTCCGTCCGCCCGCCGCGGCTTCCTTCTCCTTCCCGAGAACGCGGATGAGGATGACGAGCGCTTCCGCACGGGTGGGTGCGCGGTCGAGATCGAAATCGGTGTCGGAAACGCCGCGGAAGAGTCCGAGGGTCTTGAGGGCGCGGGCTTTCGCTTCGGCGTCGGAGAGATCGCGCGCGCCTGCGGATACGCTCAGCGCGAGGACGGCGAAGAGGACGGCGAGGAATCCGGCAATCACGCGCCGGAGAAGAGATGACTGGAACATGATGACCTCCGTGTCTGATATGGTGTCTGGCGTATTATATCACATCCGCCGGACCGGAATCAAGCGTTCTTTCCGATTTCACCGGTCCGGATGCGCCGGAGAGAGCGGATAGGTGCGCGCGAGGGCAACGGGAAAGACGTCCGCCGCTCCGGCCTCGTACAGGATCTCCGCCGCCGCTTTGACGGTCGACCCCGTCGTGATGATGTCGTCGAAGAGCAGATACCGTCCGCCGTCCGAAATCGAGCGGCGTCGCGGAAGCAGGCCTTCCCGCGCGTTCTCCCGCCGTTCAGCCGCGCCGAGGCTTTTCTGTTCTTCCGAGGAGGATGCCCGCGCGAGGGTCCGCACAAAGGGGCATCCGAGGAGCTTCGCCGCCCGTCTGCCGACCTCCTCGCCCTGATCGAAGCCGACTTCGGCGAACTTCTCCGGCGAGCGCGGGGCATAAGTGAAGATCCAGTCCCGGGGCTGCTCGCCCGCCTCCTCGAGAAGCAGCCCGAGCTGACGCGCGCATTCCCCGGCGAAGAACTCCGCATAAGTCCCGCGGCGCTTCAGATCGAGGATCATCCGCTCCGTCACGCGGTCGGCATGCTCCTCTCCGAGGCGATCCGCCGGAATGTAGAAATTCAGCGCGAGGAACGGGCGGCCCGCGATCGTCGTGCGGGAGGATGACGGGAAATCCACGCCGCAGAGACAGCGGTCCGCCGTCTTCCGGCATATCGGACAGCGCAGGAACGTCCCCGCGGCGTACTTCCGGCGGCATTCCGCGCAGAGATCTCCGTCCGGCGAAGGCGCCTGGCACAGCGCGCAGACGCGCGGGAACAGGAGGGAGAGCAGCCGCGTCCCGATGCCCTGATGTTTCATCGCGAAATCCTCCGAAAAATGTCCTTCCGCCGTCATTATAACAGGTCCCCGCCCGCTTGTCAACGCCGGAGGGATATTTTCGCGTCGGTACCCTTGCAAATCCGCGCGCGATCCGGTATAATGGGGGCAGCACTCATCGAAATACGGAGGAAGCCATGCCGTCCGTCAACACCGCCAAAAAGGGATACCGGGATCTCCCGATCTGCGACAGCCACGTGCACATCACCTACGCCATGTCCCTCGCGAAAACCGCCGCGATGCTCAGCGGGTACATGGATTACTTCGGCCTCTCCCGGATCGCGCTGCTCGGTCTGCCGCACTCCGTCCGCGCGTCGCTCACCGATCCGTCGAACAACCTGAAATGCCTGTACCTGAAATCCGTACTGAACGGGGAGCACGGGGACCGGCCTGTCCACGCCTTCGGCGGGCTCTATCACTTTTTCGACGGGCGGGACACGGCGGACGGCTTTCTCAGGCAGGCCATGGATCTGTGGGCGATGGGCTTTGACGGCGTGAAGATCCTGCTCGGCAAGCCGCCGCTTCGCAAAAGGCTCGGCGTGCCGCTCGACGATCCGGTTTTCGATCCGTTCTATTCGTTCTGCGAAGAGGTCCGCTTCCCCGTGACGATGCATCTCGGCGATCCGGAGGCATACTGGCTTCCGGGGGACGGCGGGAACTATGACGGCACGTTTCCCTCCCTCTCCGCGCTGCGGCGTGAGACGGAAGGGATCCTCGAAAAGCATCCCGCGCTCGATCTCGTCCTCTGCCATTTCTATTTCATCGCAGATGACCTCGAGGCGGCGGACCGGTTCCTCGCAGCCCACCCGACGGTCTCCTTCGATCTGACGCCGGGGAGCGAGATGTACGCGGGCTTCACGAAACGCCCCGACGAATGGCGCGATTTCTTCCGCCGTTACCGCCGGCGCATTCTCTTCGGCACCGATACGGACAACTGGGCCGCGCCGGACACCGACGAAGGATACGAGCACAATTTCTCCTATCCCTTCAACCTCGTCCGCAACGCGCTCGAATCCCCGGTCCCCTTCCGCTTCGAGGACGTCGACTGGGGACTGCTCGCGCCGCTCTCGGCCGACGAGGAGACGCTCCGCGCGATCTATTCGGAGAACTTTATCCGCCGCATGGGCGAGCCGCGGCCAATCGACCGTGCCCTCGCCTCCCTCGCCGCCGACATGCTCCTCACCCTCTGCGAGCACGACGTCCTCTTTGCCGGGGATCCGGTACGCCGGGAGACGGAACGCGGCAATCTGCGCGTGATCGCGGACTGTTTCCGGGCATGACGCGCGATCGACGGCAAAACAGGACGGTTCCGCGCCGTCCTGCTTTTTTATTTGCTTTCTTCGATCAGCCGAGGCCTCTTGTCACCCAGAATTCGTAATACTCGCCGTCGCCGGGAATGAGGTTTTCCATCGGAACGTGGAATCCCTCATCCTCCCAGCAGCCGACCTCGTCGTAATACCCGACGGAGAAGGCCCACGCGGCGGGGATTTCATAATGCACTTCCCCGGCATCCTGATAGTGGACGAAGATGTCGCGGGTCTCGGCGTATGCCTCGTCGAGCACCTCGGCAAACGGGATCTCCATTCCGTATTCCATCGCGCCGGTCATGCCTTCCATATCATACCCGATCGAGCGGATGAGCAGCGTTTCGCGGTCGATCACATAATCGTTGCCGTCGGTGATGCCGTCGCCGTAATCAAACGCCAAGCGGAAGGAGACGGTGTCCGCGGATTCCTTCACGTCGCAGATCGTGCCGAGCGAAGCAAACAGGAGTCCGGAGGTCAGGTAATGATCGTTTTCATAATGCTCGCCGTCGGCGTTCGTGTCCGTGAAGAGGTAATCGCCTTCCTCGGGATCCGGAAGCTCCACCGAGAGCTTCGCCGCCCCTTCGCTGTCGATCTCGAAGTGATACGCCCCGAAGGAGCCGCTGGTGAACGAGTAGGTTTCCTCCTCGAAGATGCCGTTCATCTCTTCCACGCGGACGATCTCGTCCCCGCGGCGGAAGAAGGAGGTCTTCTGCTCGCCGCCTTCACCGGCAATCATCATGCTCACCGAGCCGAACTGACTGAGCAGATTCGTGATCCGGTTCTTTTCGATGACATCGTCCAGCGAGAACGGGAGTTCTTCCGAAGCTGCTCCGTCTCCGCCCGTCTCCTGCGCGGGCAGATGAGCTTCATCGCGGGCGTAAACCGTCGCGCTTCCGGTGTTCGCGTCGATCAGGATCGTTCCGTCCTCCTCCAGACCGTCCGGAGAGGACAGGAGGATCCCCTCGTCCGGGAGGCACCGCAGCTGCCACAGGCCCGGGAATACGAAGCTCTCCGTCCGCGCGCCCGCCTCGGTCTCAATGTCGAGCGTGATCTCGCGGAAGCCCTCCCAGGCCTCCATTACGTCCTCGCCGAGCCGTTCGCCGTTGTATTCGACCTCGAACGAGCCGTAATACCGCGTATCGTCGTCGAAATACTCCCATGCGAAGGTCTTCACGAAGAGCGTTCCCTTGTTCACGACGACGGTGTTGACGCAGGGCGTCGTCCTGCCGTCCCCGAGATCGAGATCTTCCACGAGCCGTACCGTGTAGTAGTCCCCCTCCTCCGCGGTGATGACGATATCCTCCGAGAGGGCGGAGGGGAAATAGCGGTTAATCGAATTGTCGACCCAGTCTTCAACGGAGTCGGACGCTTCTGCGGTGACCCACTTGGACGCGGTGACCCGGTCCGGAAAGACGTAGAAATCGAAGCCGCGATAGTTTCCTGCCATGGCGAAGGTCCCGTCGCTGAATTCGTTTTTCGTGATGCAGACACGCTCGCCGTCCATTTTCCAGAACGAATCGATATCCGATCCGCCGTCATAATCCCGCCGGACGGTGACGCTGTCGTTCCACTGAAGCAGGGTCGTGATCGAATTCTCCTGTACGAGGAGGTCCAGATCGAAATTGACCGGGATCTCCGTCGGATCCGTTCCGGGCTCCGTGATCCCGTTCCCCTGCGGCGAATCCGGTTTTTCCGGGGTTTTCGCCGGGTCGATTTTCTGAATGCGGAGGCAGCCCGTGAGCGACGTCGCCAGAAGCAGCGCGGCGAGCAGAGCGGCGGTGAATCTGAATTTCGGCATCAATATCCCTCCTGTGCGGGCCGGATTCCGGATCCCGCCCGTCCGTTCGTTGGATTGGTTCCTGTTTATCATAACATAAACCGCGGCGGCTGCCATCGCTAATCTTAGTGAAATGAAGGAGGAACCTTCCCCGGACGCCGGCGCTTACCGGGCCTTCTCCTTCGCCTCCGCGAGGCTGATGCCCTCTTCCCGCGCGATCCGGGCGAGGTCCTCGTATTCGTCCTTGACGCGCGTCACGCCGTACCCCTCGGAAATCTTGCGGCGCACCGGGCCTGCGGCGGTCTCGCGGATTTCTTCGCGGCGGGCAAGCGTATAGCGGCGGACCGTGCTCTCGCGGATCCCGATGGTCGAGGTGTGACGGAAGAGGCGCCGCACCGTCGCTTCGCGGTCTTCCGGACGGCAGAGGACCGACAGGAGGATGCCGGGGCGATTCTTCTTCATCCCGACGGGCGTCGTCCACACGTCGAGCGCGCCTTCCGCCAGCAGCGTTTCCATGGCGAAGCCGACGGCCTCCGGCGTCATGTCGTCGAGGTTGCAGGCGAGGAGCACGGCGTCCGAGGATCTCTCCTCCCGTTCGCCGAGCAGCGCCCGCACGCAGTTCGCCGCTTCGAAGTCCTTCTTCCCCATGCCGTAGCCGATCTTCTCCGTCCGCATGACGGGCATGTCGCCGAACCGGTCCGCAAAATGCTTCAGAAGCGCGGCGCCCGTCGGCGTGCAGAGCTCCCCGCGGATCGCGCCGCCGTAAATCGGAACGTCCCGCAGGATGTACGCCGTCGCCGGAGCCGGGACCGGAAGGATGCCGTGCGCGCAGGAAACATGGCCGGACCCGACGTGGACCGGGGAGACAACGACCTCGTCCGGGGAAAGCGCCGCCATCGCGAGGCACACCGCCGTCACGTCCGCCACCGCGTCCATCGTGCCGACCTCATGAAAGTGGATCTCGTCGACCTTCACGCCGTGCACATGGCTCTCCGCCTCCGCGATCAGGCCAAACACCGCGAGCACGTCGTCCCGCACCTTTCCGGGCAGATCGAGGTGTTCCCGGACGATATGCTCGATGTCGGAGAGACCGCTGTGATGGTGAGCATGACCGTGGTCGTGTTCGTGGTGAGGGTCATGTTCGTGATCGTGGTCGGGTTCATGGTCATGCTCATGATCGTGGTGATGGTCATGGTCGTGATGATGCTCGTGGTCATGCCCGTGCGGATCGGCGTCGGAGGATGCCTCCTCCTGCCCGTCGACCTTCACGGTGACGTGCGTGCCGGTGATGCCGCACTTGACGGACGGCTCCCGGATGTATTCCACGCCCGGGATGCCGAGCGTGTTCAGCTTCGCGAAAAAGGCGTCGGGATCGGGAAGCAGCTCCGCAAGCGCCGCCGTCAGCATATCGCCCGCCGCGCCCATGCCGCAGTCGAGATAAAGAGTTTTCATGAGATCCTCCGGATTCAAAAAGGGCGGAATCCCCCTCTGAGGGTCCCGCCTTCGTGGTGGTTGCAGACTTCCTGTCCGCGATTATTTCAATTTTAGCACAGTCATTCAAAAATGTCAAGAGGGAAGAAA
>JAFYBI010000357.1 GCA_017540285.1 Clostridia bacterium
CACTCTCCCGCGGCACCCCTTGCCTCGGCGAAGCTGAAAGGTCTGACACGTACCGCTGCATCCTCGGCGGAGAGCGGATCGCAAGCGATTTTGGCTGACTAACTTGGTGAATCCCCCTGTAATCTGGAAAGGAAGAGGCGTTACGCCCCATTGAACAACGCTTCACAACCAGAAGGGAGGTTGAACCTGAGGCAGGGTGGATTCCCAAGGCGGGAACGGCCTTGGGGAGCGGTGATTGGCAAGAGGGCGGCTCCGGAGCCCTCTTGTCCGCCAGCCGCGCAGGCGATCCCTGAAAGCCCCGAAGGGCTTTCTTCCTCTTCTCCCCTGCACGGAAGGTGCGGAATCACGAAATCTGCATGCGTCCGCGAGCTGAAAAACTGTAAGGATACAGAAAAGGACCCCTTCGGGTCCTTTTCGCCCCCTCTTTACCCGAGGTCCGGCGTATCGGTAAAGACAATCTCGTTCCGGTCGCACGAATCCATCTCGAAAACAATGATCTCGTTCTCCCCTTCCCGCAGCATCGGGGCGGGGCAGTACAGGGTCTTCTGCGGTCCGGCGTCGTTGTAATACCGCCCCAGATTGAAGCCGTTGACCGCGACGAACCCGTGATGGAACCCGTCGAGGCGGATGAACGTGTCCTTCGGCGCGCCGATGACCGTCAGCGTCCCGCGCAAAAACGACGACTTTTCAACGCCCGCGCCGGTCTTCGGACGGAACGGGATCTTCTCCAGCTGCTCCGGCTCCATCGTGAGCGGGTACATCTCCCACCCGTAGTGGTTCTGCTGCCCGAACCGGATGCCGACCATGCCCTTGCGGTCGCTCATCTCCGGACCGTAGTTGATGCGCCCCATGTTCTCGACGAGGATGTCCATCTTCACCTGCTCCCCCCGGCCGAGCTCGACCGTCACCCGATCGGCGCGGCGGGACCGCTCGAAGAGCCCTCGCCATTCGCCGTCGAAGAAGACGACTGCGCGGTCGTGGATCGCGTCGGCCCGGAGCTGCATTTCCTCGCGCGGACCGCGGACGACGGTGGAATATACAGTGTAGCCCCAGTTCTGCCCGATCTGCTCCTGCCACTTCGGCGCGGCGGCGTGGATCGGGGCGGTCATGGCGGGCGCGGCGTCGAGGACAAAGCATTCCTCGGTCAGCGCGACCCTGCCGTAGGCCGCCTTTTCGCTGTTCTTCACGGTCAGCGCCGGGAGCGCGCCGAAATACTCCTCGATGATCCGGCGCACGGCGAAGTACGCGGGGGTGAGGTCCCCGGCCTCGGAGAGGAGCGCGTTGTAGTCGTAGCTGGTGATCGTCGGCTCATACTTGCCGCCGTGGTTCGCGCCGTTCATAAAGCCGAAGTTCGTGCCGCCGTGGAACATGTAGAAATTGAGGGAGGCCCCGGCGTCGAGCATGTCGCGGAAGAGGGCGGCGATCTCCTCCGGCTCGCGCACGTGGTGCTCCTCGTACCAGTGGTCGAACCAGCCGACCCAGTACTCGCCGCACATCTTCGGCTGATCGGGCCGGAACTGCTCGAGCATGGCGAAATTCTCCTTCGGGTGGGAACCGAAGTTGGCGACGCAGAGGTATTCCGGAAGGGTCCCGCCGCCGAGCATCCACCAGCACGCGCCGTCGGACGTGAAGAGCGTGACGTCGACGCCGCATTCGCGGTAGATGTCCACGACCGCCCTGAGGTAGTCCTTGTCGTTGCCGTAGGAGCCGTATTCGTTCTCGATCTGGACCATGGCGATGTTCCCGCCCCTTGTCGCGAGGCGCGGGCGCAGCTCGTCGAAGAGGGCGTGGTAGTACCGGCGGACCTTCTCGATGAAGCCGGGATCGGCGCAGCGGATGGCCATGTCGCCGTATTTCAGGAGCCA
>JAFYBI010000358.1 GCA_017540285.1 Clostridia bacterium
ATCCGGCGAGCGCTTGACGTATCCGCCGTCGATTTCCCCGCGGAAGGCCGGCGAGGTGTGCGGCGCGTCGGGATCGTAATCGGCGAAGCGGAGCCCCCACGTCACGCACTCCGCCAGGTGCTCGATCGCCTCCTCTTCCCTGCCCGCCTCGAGATCCAGCCGCGCGAGCTCGCGATGGGCCTGCGCCGCAAACTGCGCGTCGAAGAAGAGATCGCCGTCCTCATAGAAGAGCGCGTACCCGGCGAGAACCGTTTCGCACAGTCTTCGCTGCTCCTCAGGCGTGTATGCATTTTCTCCGTCGTCCCGCTTCGCCTGCGCGAGGAACAAGAGATTCGAGAGGACGGTTTCGCAGTTGATGAGGGTATCGTGCCGCAGCTCGCGGATGCGCTCCGAGCCGGTCAGAAGATGCCGCAGAATGTCGTGCTGACTGCATTCCGGCACCGTCTTGGCGAGTTCCACCGCACGTTCGTGCTGTCCCCGGTGATCGAGGACGCAGCACGCCGTAAACACCGCCTGCACGTGCAGGTCCATGTCCGTCGCGTGGTCCATCACCCACTCCGCGAGGGAGAGGCTCTCGTCAAACTGCCCTTCCATAAAGAGCACATCCGAGAGCGCGGTCATGAGCGGCAGGGCGTTCGGATAGCTGAGCAGACCGGCGCGGAGGATGCGGATCGCTTCGGCGCAGTTCCCGTCCGCGTGGATCCGGTTGGCGCGCTCACGGATCTCGGCGATCTTCCTCTCCCGGCTCTCGAAATCGATGCCGAGCAGATAGTCCGCGCTGACGCCGAAGAGGTTCGCGATCCGCGGCAGAAGGGCGATGTCCGGCATGGCCTGATCGCATTCCCAGCGGCTGACGGCCTGCGGGGAGATCGCGAGGAGGTCCGCCAGCGCTTCCTGCGTATAGTCCGCTTCACGCCGCAATTTTTTAATAATTTGTCCGAAGGTCATGAAGGTCTCCTTTTTGATTCCGAAGAATTCAGACGGGCCCGTCCGTGATCCCATTCTACCACATTTCCGCTGGTTTGACCAGTCCCCGTTCTTTGTGTTTTTCTCCATTTTGAATTGAGTTTTCCCGGTCACTTCCACCTCAGACGCCGCATCCGGCAGACGATGGCCTCCACGTCGATCCTCCGCGGCATCTCCATCGGGAGACGCATCGTCGTGAAGAAGGAGGTGTAGACCGTGTGCACGCCTTCCCTCCGGATCCGTTCATACACCGCTTCAAGCTCCGCCTCAAAATCGAGCGGCCCCGGACGGTGGCTCACCATCACGGTCCGCAGAATGAATGCGGCGGCGGTGCGCTGCGCGTCGGTCATGAGTGAGAAGATCCCGCGCACATCGACCTGCTCCGATCCGATGAGGAGAAAGCCCATGTCGTTCGCTTCGAGCCGCTCCGTCGTGCCGTTTTCGGGATAGGAGGAAAAATGCTCATCCGTAAGGACACGGCACACCTCCCAGTCGCAGGACGGCGGCGTTTCCGTTTCTCCGCCGGAGGACTGCCAGATCTCCTTCGCGCAAACGGTTGCGTCCGAGATGCGGTAATCGTCCATGAGATAGACACGGTCCGCCGGGCCGAGGTATTCCCCGCTCCCGCCGATGACCAGTATCGTCGAGACGCCGCGGGAGGCCAGTTCCCGCACCCGGTCGGTGAAGGGCGTGATCGGCTCTTTTTTGATGAGGGCTTTCATCTTCGCGTCCCGGATCATGAAGTTCGTCGCGCTTCGGTCCTCGTCGATGAGGAGGAGCCGGGACCCGGCCGAGACCGCCTCCATGATCCCCGACGCCTGCGAGGTCGACCCGGACGCGTGCGCCGTCGTGAAGTCCGCCGGGGTATTGCCGCCGGGCAGGGATTTGAGAAACGGCCCGATGTTGAGCCGCGACACAGCCCGCCCGTCCTCTGCCGCGATGGAGACCGCACTCTCGTCCGTCAGAACGAATTCCCGCCCGTCGCCCGCACAGTGATCGTAGATCCCGGCGGCCACGGCGTCGAGCAGGGTGGATTTGCCGGAATATCCGCCGCCCGTGATGACCGTCACCCCGCGCGGGATGCCCATGCCCCGCACGCCGCAGAGCTCAATCTCATCCTCCGGGGTCGAGCAGAACGGCACGGCGTCGTCGAGCGGGGTCACACCGTCCTTCGCGCGCGGCAGGATGCTTCCGTTCGCGACAAACGCGCACCACGGCGAGGAGCGAAGCGCTTCCCGTATCCGAAACTGCTTTTCGGCGAGGAAGAGCGTTTCCGAGAGCGCCTGCCGGTCGAGCGAAGCGACGAATTCATCCATCGCCCCCGGCAGATCGGAGGTCATCATCGTCATCGCTTTTTTCAGCTTGTGAAACGGAAGCTGGACCTCGAGCCGCAGGCACAGGCAGAGCTTCGGCGGACAGGGGTGCTCCTCGGGATCCCGGAGCAGAACGCTGATGCCGGTCAGATAATCGTAATCCCGCTGGGGGCAGACGGCAAAGAAGGCCGTGTTCCGGCGCAGGATCTCCCCGCCGGGCCGAAACAGGTAATACTTGCCGTTTTCGCGGTCCGGTCGGCTGCGGTTGTACAGGGCTTCGTTGAGGACGTCGATCTGTGCCACGAACGCCCGGAGACAGAAGTCCGCGGCCGCGTCGCGCAGACACTCAGTCAGGGCGTCCGGCAGCTCCCCGTTCACCGCGTCGACCGCGTCTCCGAGCCGTCCGCCGAGCGTGGGATCGATCTCCTCCGCCGGGACGCTGACCGTAACGATGGGCCGGTCCTTCGCCGTCTTGTGATTGCTGTCGACGGTGAATCCGTGGGAATCCGCCCAGTACAGATTCCAGTTGTCCTCCTCCGGCTCCCGCTGAGCCAGCGGATTGTTTTTCGGTTCCGGGAATTCGACGATCACCTGACCGTCGTAAATGTCATGCTTTCGTCCGTCCGGCCCGGAGAACGAATAGGTTTCGGTCCGCTCGTCCATCTGCCGGAAATAGTGTTTGAGTCTCTTCAATGGCATCCCCCCTTTGGTAACGGTCCCGTCTGCGAGCCGCGGATCGATGTCCTCCGCCGGAATGCGGATGAGGACGATCGGACGGTCCTGCGCATTCTTCGGCGGGGATTCGATGACAAACGCGACGTCATTCGCGTAAAACGTTGTGTCGTGGTCGCCGTAGGGCTGTTCGGCCGTCGGCAGACAGATCCTGATCGGAGCGTCATACATCTCGCGAAAGGTTTCGGTTTTCTCCTCCATGGAGCGAAAAATGGTTTTGAGTCTCTTCAAGGGCATTCCTTCTTTCCGAAATGAAGTGGAAGAGCGCGCAAAACCCGCAAAAAAACACGCCCGCCGGAGCGAACGTGTCAAAAAATCCGAAGAATGGGGGCATCCCGCTATGTTCTTCCGACAGGCGCGCGCCGGATTTTTTTCGTTTTCATGGCAGACACCTCCCTGTCGGGTCGATTTCGGTTTACAAGGGGAGTATAACACATTCCGCGCGCGCTGTCAAGAGGTTCGGGAAAACTCAATCAGGAATTGAGTCCTGCGTGGGCAGTTTACTCGCGAGGAACGCAATTTGAACAGCTTCGTCAAGATAGGGATCGTAAGACCAGCCCTCATCGATAAGACGCGTCACGCAGCGATAACACGTCGACAGCAGCCGGTGAACGGCAAAGCGAAGCTGCTTTCGGAGTTCCTCCCCTTCGAGCAGATATGTCATCATAAAGACATCCGTCCCCGTTACATCGGGCATGTCTGCCGCCATCCGTCTCGCCTCTTCACGATCCCCTTCCGCATACAGTACGAGACAAAGAATCTGCGATGCCGCGTGACGCCACCGTTCTTCTCCGCACCCGGACAGGACTCGTCTGCAAAGTTCTCTCGCCTCCCTGAGCAGAACCGGACGCTCATCTTCAAATGCGGCGTTTTCTGCGTACCACCAAAGGTCCGAGGCGAGCAGCTGCCCGAGATATCCGCTGTCCGGCAATTCCCGTACGCCGTCCCGCAGCAGTGCGATCCCCTCTTCAATTTTGTATCCAACGTCAGGCAAGCCCCCCTCGTCCGTCTGATGACGCAGAGCAAGATATTGATCTGAGATCTCCGCCTCGCGTCTCTTTTTGTCCTCCTGCTCCACCCCGAGCAGAGTGTCGACCGTAACATGGTAATAGAATGCAATCCCCGGCAAAAGCGAGAGATCGGGCCATCCTTCACCGCGTTCCCATTTAGAGACTGCCTGTACCGAGACACCGAGGTGCCGAGCGAGCTCTTCCTGTGTGTTTCCGCGCAGACGGCGCAGTTCTTTCAGTCGTTGTGCGATCTTGATTTCCATGTCAGAAACCTCATTGATTCAGTAGTCCAAGGCCTTGTCCGATCATATTCTATCACAGCGGCGGCATTCTGTAAAGAACCGTTTCGTGGAACTGTTGAGATAAGATTCAACGGATCGTTCAAAAAAACACCCTGTCACCCATCTTCCTCCCCGTTGACATCCCGCCCCGTTGTGTGCTATACTATACGCAGAACGACACGATCCGCTCCCGAGGAGGTTTCCCATGAACGAACGTGAAATGGTGCGCGACCTGGCAAAACAGTACGCCGACATCGCGTTTTCCGACGATTCCAAAGCCAGGGCGGAAAACTGGGGACGTCTCAACGCCCTCGACGCCTCCGCGCGCCCGCCGATCATTCTCGATCAGCTCCCGTGGCATGAATTCGGAGCATGGGAAGAGCTGCGCTGTCAGGCGTCCGATCCGCTCCTGCGCGGGATCGAGAACTACTTCCGCTCCGAGCTGTTCCGCATCCGGCATTTCGGCGCGGATCTCGTCCTTCCGACGTATTTTCCGTGCGGGAAGGCCTATACCGACACCGGGTACGGCCTCACGACCGTCACGCAGGACGAGAGCGAGCACCGGAACGCGCAGACCCATCTGTACGCGGATCAGCTTCCCGACGAGGAATCCCTCTCGAAGCTGAAATTCCGCACCATCACGGCGCGCCCGGAAGAAACCGCGAAGAACAAAGCCGCGATCGAGGCGGTCATCGGGGACATTCTGGAGGTCCGTCCGACGGGCGTCATGCTCTGGGAAGGGATCTGGGACCGCATCACCTTCTGGAAAGGCGCGGAATCCTGTCTCTACGCCGTGATCGACGAGCCGGAATTCGTGCACAAGCTCATGCGGCGCATCGTCGACATCGAGATGGACGCCATCGACCAGCTCGAGGCGCAGAATCTTCTCGCGGCCGGTCCCGGCACGAAATGCCACTGCGTCGAGACCTACACGGACGAGGACCGCTACCGTGCCATCGATCAGGCGCACATCCGGACCCGGGACTGCTGGATCTCCGGCGCGGCGCAGATCTTCTCGGAGGTTTCCCCGGCGATGCACGACGAATTCGAGATCGAATACGTGAAGCCCCTGTACGAACGCTTCGGGTGGGTCAATTACGGCTGCTGCGAACCGCTCTGCCGCAAGATCGGCATCATCCGCAAGATGAAGACCGTGCGCTCCATCTCCGCGAGCCCGTGGACCGACGTGAACATGCAGGCGGAGGCGATGGGCGGGGATTTCGTGATGCTCCGCAAGCCGAATCCAGCCTACGTGCGCGCCGGATATCCCGAGGTCGACGCCGTGAAGGCGGAAGTCCGGAAGACCCTCCGGGCATGCCGGCGGAACGGAACGCCCGTCGCGTTTGTGCTCAAAGACATCACGACGGTCAGCTGCCGCGTCGAAGGACTGACCGAGTGGGTCGAACTCATGAAAGCGGAAATCGAAAACGGCTGAACAGAACTCCGATGAAAAACAGGCATCCGGCCCACAAAAGGGCGATGCCTGTTTTGCTTTGCGGTTCTTACCACCGGATGTCCGGCGCAGTCTCGTCAAGCGGCGGGATCTCAGGCGTATCGGCGATACTCCGAAGCGGCGCATACCGGACGCCGAATTCAGCCGGAAAATCCTCGAAGCCGGGGATGCCGTCGGGGCGGAAGTCACCTGCGGCGGGATCGCGGAACCGGACCGAGCGCTTCACGGAGCTGCCGTCCTGCCCGGAGAGAGAGGAGAGCGCGTCCGCATGCATGGGGGAATCCGCCGGGACCGCGGGATCGCAGAGGATATTGCCGTCGATCCGCTCGCCCCAGCGCGCCGGCATCCCGTAGGGAGAATACGGGCGGAAGAGGATGTTGTTCTCCACGCGATCGCCGCTCTCCGGATACCACACATGGACGTGGACGGTGTTGCCGAGGCAGATATTATGCCGCACCGTGCGGAAGAAGCCCTCGCGGAGCTTGATCCCGCCGCGGAGGCAGAGATTCTCTTCGATGAGGCAGCAGGACGAACCGTCGTCGAGGTCGATGTCCCATCCCCGGTCGCAGCGGAAGCGGCTTCGGACGATCGCGTTCGGAGCGATCATGTCGAGGGCGGCGAGCTTTCCCGCATCGCGGTCGTCGAGGCCCGCAAGATGCCAGTACCGGTCGCGGCCCCAGGAATTGTAGCTGCCGTGGTCCCCCGTCTCGCGGACGGTGTCAAAGACGTCGCAGCCCTCGATCCGGTGTCCCCCGAAGGTCCCCTCGGAGACGTTGATCCCCGCCCGGGACGTGTGGCAGACCGTGCAGTTTTTCACGGTGATCCGCGCGGCCATGGAGATCTCCACGCCCGTCGCCTGCTTCTCCGTCAGCCCGACGTGCTCGATCAGGCAGTCCTCGACAAGGCCGTCCTTCGGGTAGGCATCGGATCTCGGGCCGGGGGTGCGGTCGATCGTGTCGATGGACTGGGTCTCCCCGCACTCGAAGAGCGGAGAGCGGACCGCTTCCGGACGCCCGACAAAGCAGACGGCGGATGCTCCCATGCGGTCGAGATGGGTGCGCTTCACGGCGATCCCCCGGCAATCCCCGTCCGCGAACACGCCGTTCGAGCCGATATCCCGGAAGACGCAGCGATCGAGCCCGCAGTCCTTCGCATCGCGGAAGACGACGGCTCCCCCGCGGTAGATCGTCCAGTCGCTGCGGAGAAGAGGCTCCTTCGTCTTCATGAAGGTGCGGACCGTCCGCTCGAAGGTCAGGTTTTCAAAGGTGATGTTCTCACAATCGGCACAGTCGAAGAAGCCCTCGGAAACGGCGGCCTCCGCCCGGTCGAGATCGTCGCCGGGAACAAGCCGCACCAGCACGCGCCCGTTCTTTGCGTCATAGAACCATTCGCCGGGCTCCGTCAGTTCTTCGCGGATGTTCTCGGCGAACCGGTATTCGCGGTGCATCCCCATCTGCCGGTTATTCTGCCAGCCGCCGGTGAGGAGAAGCGTGCCGTCCGGCGCCTTGCCGTCGATGCGGTAGGAAAAGCCTCCCCAGAGGTCGCGGTGCATCGCGTGGATGTACCCGCCCGCGGGATCGGCCCAGTCCTTCGTCTTCTCCGGAAGGACACAGTCCGCCGCATATCCGCCGAAGGGCGCGTCGGGATCGGTCTGTTTCGGATAGCGCGCCATCTCATAAGCCCGCTCCCCGATCCAGAAACCGTCTGCGGCGCCGGGCACGGGTACGGCCCAGAGTCCCGGCTCGATCTCCTCGAAATCCGCGCGTCGGAGGGCGACCGTTCCGCAGAGGAGTGCGCCGTCCTCTCCGATGATGCGGATGTTCTTCTTTCCGCGGATCCGTACCGGCTCCCGGAAGCGGTGAATGCCCGCCGGAATACGGATCTCGGTGTTGTCGTGCCAATCCTGAAAAAGCGTCATGGTGTCCTCCCTGCGCCGCCTGGTGATCCGAGGGAGACTTCGCGCCTCCCCGCCGTTCCCATTATACCAGATCGCCTGACGCGATGCAAGGGGAAATCGCGCTCGCGCACAGCCGAATTTCAATGATGCTCCGCCAGCCAGATCGACACGCGGGACTGGATCTTTGCGGCGCAGTCGGCAGGTGTGCCGACGCCGGCACCGAAAGCAGACAACTCCTCTGCGACGATAGCCTGAATCTCCGGATCGACGAATTCCGTCATGGGATATCCCGCTTTGGTATCGAGAAATTCCCGGAACCGCGCAAGATCGTCTTCTTCGGGTACGCAGATGTACCCGGCGCGTTTCAGCGGCTTTGTCCGGGGATCGTTGTCGTTCAGCGATCCGGCAATGACCGAACCGTCATAGTATTGAATCGCGAAGTGCGTCAGTTCCTTCGGCGCAAGCTTGTCATACCGCGATTTCATGGACGGGACGCCGTAGGAATGCGCCTCCCTGACCAGCTCGCGGATGATTTCTGCCGCAAGGTCTGGCTTTTTCGAGGTTTTCAGGAGCATGTATGCCTTTTGACAGTACGCCGGTGATCCGTGTCCCTCTGTGCCGGGGAAGCCCGGTGACACCCAGTCCTTTGTCCCAAAGGTTGATTCGGGGTTCGTTATGTCGCTGAGCTGATAATAAAACGTCCGATTGAATGCGACCTTGCCCGTGTGCAGGTAATCGTACGCCTGAGGCGTATAGATCTTGAACGGCGCAGAGCGGTACCAGTCGTCGGCGGTGGCGGGCAGGCTCTGACAGAATCGCAGGAACCGTTCAAAATCCGGACTGTCAAAGGAGCAGACCGCATTTTCACGGTCAATAAACGATTCAAGCGCATTCGGCCCGAGCGTCCACGAAAAGATCTGTTCCCGATTGATAAACTGGCACAGAAGCAGGGGGGATGTCCATCCCTCCGCGAAATCGAGGAATTCGCTGAGCGTCCAACCATCGGCGTATTGTCCGAGAACGCTCCCGGATCCAACAAGCGTGTAGGTCTGGAAGGTGTCCGCGATACCCCACATCCCGCCGTTCTCCATGCGGAAGAGCCGCTTCACTGCGCCGAAGAGATTGTCGGGATCGAGGTCCGAGTCACCCGTGAGATACGGCGTGAGGTCGGCACAGAAATCCTTTTTCACAAGTACATCCGCAACCATACCGCCGGTCTGCCGGATGGGGTCGACCGTGTCGGAGATCACGATGTCCGGCCGATAGATCCCTGTGACAATGTCGGTCAGGAGACGGTTCTGACCGCCGTTTGGATTCTCGGAAGTGTTGTAGATCGAATAATCCCGCAGGACCAGCATCGTTTCCGGATGCGCTTTGTTGTATTCGACAATGAGATCGGTCGGCGCGCTTTGCCCTTTTGACGGATCGAAGGCGGCAGCGATCTCGATCGTATCGATCAGGCTGAGATCGACGTCATCCGAGCGTCGGTAGAGCATGAGACGGGGCTCACCGTCAACGGATTCGCTGAGGACAAACGCGTCGTCCCCGAATGCCCCGGTGAGATGGGCGGCATGCACATTCGAGTTCGCGTAGTTCATAAGCAGTTCGCACGTCGCTTCTTGGTTCTCTTCCCCGGGGACGTACTTCCACACGCCGAGGGGAGTCTGCGCGTAGAGGACAGTCTCTTCCGACGGTGCGAACCTCGCAGCGCTTACCTCGTCGGGAAGATCGCGGAGGACTCTTTCCGGGATCTGAGAGGATTTCGCATAGACCGAAGCGCCGGTATGATTGAAGAGCCAGACCCGGTTGTCCGGTGCGGCGGCGAGGAATCCGGAATTAACGGACGTCGTGATCGAAGAGACCTTTTCAAGCTCTGCGGTCAGGAGCAAGAGCTCCGCCGATGTTTTGACCCAGACGGTCCCGTCCTCCGTGATGACGAGGGAATAGAGAATAAAATCGTATTCACGTCCTTCATACGTTGTGAACAGCGGAAGGATCTCACGCTCGCCGAGGAGCGTGCCGTCTTCTGTGGAGAACCGCCGCAG
>JAFYBI010000359.1 GCA_017540285.1 Clostridia bacterium
CAGCACTCGCGGGACGTCCCTGGACCGTTTGCCCGCTCCCGTTCACGTTCCGTACACCGGTGCTTCTGCCGGGTGGCATACCTTGCGTGCCCGGTGATCGTCCGGGCGATCTCCCGCCGGAGTCAGTGGGGCGGGATCGTTCGTTTCTGTCGTTCATCTCTCTCCCTGCCGTTTACAGGCACACCCACGCGAGCGCGCAAAAGACCGCAGTCACCGCCGAAAAGACAGCCACGATGCAGATCTCCGACCACCCGCTTTTTTCGAAATGGTGATGGATCGGCGCCATCTTGAACAGGCGCTTCCCTTTTGTCAGTTTGAAATACCCCACCTGCAGCATGACTGAAAGCGTTTCGCAGACGTACACGATACCGCAGATCACCACGATCAGCGGATTACCGAGCACGAAAGCGCCCCCGATCACGAGTCCGCCGAGGAACAGCGATCCGGTATCGCCCATGAAAACTCTCGCGGGATACCAGTTATACACGAGGAATCCGAGCGTGGAACCAAGCATCAGCGCGCTCACCATGGCAAGCGACGTTCCCGTCGCTCCGGCGGATGCCGTAAAGAATGCTGCAAGGGCATAGAATATCCCCACCACCGCAGTTACGGACGAAGCAAGTCCGTCGATCCCGTCCGTCAGATTGACGCTGTTGACAAAGCCCGTCAGCAGGATGATCGCCACGGGATAATAGAGCCAGCCGAGTTCAACGGTGATTCCCGTCCCCGGGATCGGCAGCGCAGTCACGAGCCGCCCCGACAGTGTCAGAACCGACAGGTAGATCGCCGCCGCTGCGAGCTGGAACAGGTACTTCTGCCACGCCTTCAGACCTTCATTCTGCTTATGCAGGAGCTTCGCACGGTCGTCGATGATGCCGATGGCTCCGTTCAGCACGCCGAACAGGAGCGCACAGGCAAACGGGATCAGGTCTTTGAGCGTTCCGAAGAACGCGGCAAGGATGAACAGAAGAAGGGACGCCGCCGTACTTGCCGCGATGAATGCAAGGCCGCCCATGGTCGGCGTACCTTCTTTTTTTTTATGCCAGCGGGGACCGATCTCGAGGATCTTCTGACCCATCTTCCGGCTTTTCAATACAGGGATCAGTTTCCGCAGGATCAGTACTGTCACCGCGAAAGTAAAAACCGTCAGAAGTCCGAACTGCAGAGTCACCGTCATCCGGCCCGCCCCCTTTCGAAGCTCAAAGATTTACGAGTCAAAACGATCCCGCATATTCCCGTCAGAAATGTTCATTTCCTTTTCTTTTTCTTCAGGCACTCAAGCACCTTTTCCGCAGCCACGCCGCGGCTCGCCTTCACCAGCAGGATATCGCCCGGCCGGATCGCGCCGCGGATCATGTCCGCCATCGTCTGCGGGTCGTTCGCGTCAAGACTGACGTACACGTTCTCCGCACGGATGCCGTGTGTGATCGCCGCCTCGGCGACCACGTCCGCGAAGCGTCCGTAGCAGAAGAGGAGTCCCACCTTCACCCGAGCGGCATACTGCCCGAGCTGATCGTGCATCAGGCGGGAATAGTCCCCGAGTTCGAGCATATCGCCCAGCAGTGCGGCGGATC
>JAFYBI010000360.1 GCA_017540285.1 Clostridia bacterium
ACTGCTTCATGAGACGGTTGACCTCCTCGACCGAGGTGCCGCTTCCTGCTGCGATGCGCCGACGTCTGCTGCCGTTGATGACGTCGGGATGCTCCCGCTCGTAGACCGTCATCGCGAGGATGATCGCCTCGGTGTGCGCGAGGGCCTTTTCGTCGATCTTCGCGTCCTTGAGGGCGCCCGGCTTCATCCCGGGAATCATGCCCGCGAGCTGGTCGAGGGAGCCCATGTTTTTGATCTGCCGGAACTGGTCGAGGTAATCCGTGAGGGTGAAGGTGTTCTCCCGCAGTCTCTTTTCGAGCTCCGCGGCTTTTTTCTCGTCGATCGACTGCTGCGCCTTTTCGATCAGCGTGAGCACGTCGCCCATGCCGAGGATGCGGGAGGCCATGCGGTCCGGGTAGAAGGGCTCGATCGCGTCGAGCTTCTCGCCCACGCCGACGAACTTGATCGGCTTGCCCGTGACGTACCGGACGGAGAGCGCCGCGCCGCCCCTCGTGTCGCCGTCGAGCTTGGAGAGGATGACGCCCGTGATGTCGAGCTTTTCGTTGAAGGCGGAGGCCACGTTGACGGATTCCTGACCGATCATCGCGTCGATGACGAGCAGGATCTCGGTCGGATTCGTCGCCGCCTTGATGTCTTCAAGCTCCTGCATGAGGATCTCGTCGACCTGGAGACGGCCGGCGGTGTCGACGAACACCATGTCGTGCCCGTGCCGCGCGGCGTGTTCGAGACCGGCCTTCGCGATCTCGACGGGGTCGCCCTGTCCCATCTCGAAGACGGGAACGTCGACCTGCGCGCCGACGACCTTCAGCTGGTCGATGGCGGCGGGGCGGTAGACGTCGCAGGCCACGAGGAGGGGCCGCTTGCCCTGGCGCTTGTACATCCCGGCGAGCTTGGCGGCGTGCGTGGTCTTGCCGGAGCCCTGCAGACCCACCATCAGAACGACGGTCGGGGGCTTGGGGCTGATGACGAGCTTGCTGTTGGCCTCGCCCATGAGGCGGATCAGCTCTTCGTGAACGATCTTGATGATCTGCTGGCCGGGAAGGAGGCTTTCCATCACTTCGCCGCCGACAGCGCGTTCGGTGACGGTTTTCACAAAGTCGCGCACGACCTTGAAGTTCACGTCCGCTTCGAGCAGGGCGAGCTTCACTTCGCGCATGCCCTCGCGCACGTCCGCCTCGGTGAGCCTGCCTTTGTTGCGGAATTTGCGGAAGGCGTTGTTGAGCTTTTCGGATAAGCTGTCGAACATGGAACCTCCTACGTGGGGTCTGACTGGCGGAGGGCGGCGAGGCGGCGGGCGGCTTCCCGGATGTCCCGGGCGGCGTCTTCGTCCGTCGTCTTCTCCGCGAGGGCGGCGAGGGTCCCGGCGATCTCGGAGACGGCTTCGGTCATCGACACGAGGGAGAGCGTCTCCTCGAGGGTGTACAGCTCCTCCTCGGCCTTCTTGATCCCGTCCCGCACGCCCTGACGCGAGAGCCCGGTGAGCTCCGCGATCTCGGAGAGGGAATAGTCCTCGTTGTAGTAATAATCGAGCAGCTCCCGCTTCCGCTCCGTGAGAAGCGCGCCGTAGGCGTCAAGAAGAAGCGGGAAGCGCATGTCTTTCATAAAGATATCGATCACCGCGCCATACTGTAAAGTGTTTTGCTTTACACATTATACCACCCGCGGACCCCGTTGTCAAGAGGGCGGGAGAATTTCTTCCCTTTTGCCAACAAACGCCCGTCCGAGGTGCGGTTTTTCGGCAGAACGACGGCCGGACGGCCTCCTCCTGCTTGACAGGGGGCCGGATTTCGGCTATAATACGGGCGGTGAGACAAATCGGCTGCGAAGAAGGAGGAGCATATGCGAAACGGACAGCCCTATCTTGACACACAAGGCAATCCCATCCACGCGCACGGCGGCTGGATGCTGGATTTTGGCGGTTATACCTACTGGTACGGCGAGGACCGGCGGGGGGATCATTACGTCGCGGTCTACCGCTCGGCGGACCGGAAGGCGTGGGAATTCCGCGGGCACATCCTCTCGGCGGACACCCCGTACCGGCCGACCTCGGGACGCTTCGATCCGAAGCTCTCATGGGAGCGGGACGGCGTGCACCGCAAGGTCAACATCGAGCGCCCGAAGGTTTTGTACAACGAAAAGACGAAGAGGTTCGTCCTCTGGGCGCACTACGAGAACGGTGAGGACTACCGCGAAGCCCGCGCCTGCGTCGCCTCGTCGGAGGAGCCGGACCGGGGGTTCGTGTATCACGGCTCGTTCAACCCCTTCGGCGAGATGTCGCGGGACTGCACCGTGCACGTGGACCGGGCGGGGGACGCCTATTTCATCTCGGCATCGCGGGACAACGCCGACTTGCACATCTACCGCCTGACGGAGGACCGGCTCAACGTCGACGAGTGGGTGAAGTCGATCTACAACCACGAGTACCGCGAGGCCCCGGCCCTGTTCGAGCGCGGCGGGCGGACGTACATGATCTCCTCCTACTGCACCGGCTGGGCGCCGAATCAGGGGAAGTGGTGCTCGGCGGACTCGGTGACGGGGCGGTGGAGCCTGCTCCGCGATTTCGGCGACAAGACGACCTTCGGCTCGCAGAGCGCGTTTGTGTACCGGGAAGGCGGGCGGACCTGGTACGTCGGCGACCGGTGGATGGGCGGGGAACCGAAGTACTTCGAATCGACCTACGTTGTCCTCGAGATACAATTCACGCCGGACGGCGAGCCGTTCATCGAGTGGACGGACGAGCCGGGGCTGTTCAACTGAAAACAGATGCTGCCGCATTTCCGTTTCCAGAGTTGCGGCAGTCGTTCTTTATCTGTTTTCCATGGACGGCCGCCCCGTCACATACCGGAACCGGTCGATGTGCGAAAAGCCCATCGCGCGGAGGGCGGCTTCCGAGCGGTCACAGTCCTCTTCCGTGTTGTATCCCGGGATCAGCGGCACGCGCGCGGTCACGCGGTCCGGGCAGAGCGCGGCGAGACGCCCGAGATTCCGGCGCATCGCGTCCTGCGGCCTCTTCGTGTACCGCTCGTAGATTGCGGGGTCCATATCCTTGATGTCCGCGATGAACGCGTCGACGGGACAGTCCGCCTCCGCGATCCCCTCGGGGATCAGGGCGTCGAAGAGGGCGGGCGGCACGGCGAGCGAGGTCTCGAGGTTGAACCGCCACGGGACGCCCTGCTCCTTCGCATACCGGATGAACGCCGCGAGGAACGGGGCCTGCAGGAGCGGTTCGCCGCCGCCGAAGGTCACGCCCCCGCCCGTCGCCTCGAAGTAGAGGCTGTCGATCTTCACCGCGTCATAGAGCGAGGGAACGGTATAGATCTTCGGGCGGAAGGACGGATCGGTGCAGACGCCGTTGATGCAGTACCGGCAGGCAAGCGGGCATCCGTACCCGCCGACGAGGGTCGTCACGCCTTCGCCGTCAAACATCAGCCGGTGGCGCGAGAGGGCGAACGCCCGGAAGGTCGGCACATCGTTTGTCACGGCGCGGCCTCTTCCGTCCAGTCGGGCGCGGCCATCATGCCCTCGACCGCCGCAAGATCCCCGTTGGCATCGATGAACTCGTCACAGAAGGGGACGAGGTCCTCTTCATAATCCTCGATCAGCGGCACGCCCGCGTATTCGACCTCCGCGTCCGGGTTCTCTTCGGCCTCGTAATCTGTGACCGGCGGCTCGCCCATCAGCGGCTCGAGATCCTCGTAATCGCCCGCGAGGACGTCGCCTTCGAGCGCCTCGCAGGTCCCGTCGTCCGGGTCGGCGTTCGGATCTTCGATCGCGATCTCGCCTTCGGTCCGTTCCGCTTCGAGCGTCTCCGGCGCGATGTCGCCCGTGAGCGCATGGCTTCCCATCTTCGGACCGCTGCCCGCGAACTGCTCGCCCGAGACGGGGACGCAGGAGGCGAGGGAGGCGGCGAGGAGCCCGGCGGAGATCCCGGCCACGGCGGTCTTGATCCCGCGCTTTTTCTTTTCGGCGAGCGCGCGCTCGAGGATTTTCACCTCGGACTCGCAGCGCGGACAGGTCCCCCGGCATTCTCCCTTGTGGGTGCACTCCTCGATGCGGATGGCAATATCGTTTTTCGCGGCGATGTCGCGGCGGATCTCCTTCAGGATCGCGCATTTCTGTTTCCCGGTCATGACGGACCTCCCGGTATTTTTGTTTTCTGCCCGTTAGACGCCGCGGCGGCGGAAAAAGTTCCCGGAGCCGGCGGTTTTTTTGAAAGATTCCGATCCGGGGCCGGCTTCGGCGCATCAGACCCGTTCAAAGCGCGGCAGAGCCTCGACGGGCGCGGGAACGGTGACGGTCTTCCCGCCTTCGTACACGGTGCCGTCCGGGAAGCGCCAGCGGCATCCCCCGCCCTTCGGCAGCCGGACGGTGCGTTCCCGTTCGCCTTCATGGAGCACCGGGGCGACGAGGAGATCGGATCCGAGGAGGAAGCAGTCGAAGGTCTCCTCGAATCCCTCGCCCGGGAATTCGTACGCGAGCATGCGCATGATCGGCTCCCCGGTTTCGGCGGCGCGGCGGGCGAGGGCGAGGATCCGGTCGGCGAAGACGGTGTGCAGGCGTCCCATGTCCCGGCAGATTTCGGCGTGGAATCCGTCGAGGACACGCCACGGCGCCGCGGAATACTGCATCATCGGCATCAGGGCGGCGGCCTCGGCGTAGCGCGCGAAGAGCTCCGGCTTGAGGGAGGGCGCGCCGGGGAGAAAGTCAGTGAAGGAGCCGCCGCCGATCATGTCGGGACAGCAGAAGGGGTAGCCGAGCAGCCCGTCGACGAGCGCGTCCGTGAGAAGCCGGGGAACGGATTCCCAGCGGTGCGCCTTGTCGCAGAGCCTCTCGACGAGGGGCAGGGAAGCGCAGTTCCACGAAGCGCGGTATTCGTTGTAGGGGTATTTCAGCCCGAGCTTCGCCCAGAGGCGGCACTGCTCATGCGCCGGAACGTTTCCGTAGGTCCGGTCGTCGTCGCGGTAGTAGCGCACGTCGCCCGCGTCGAACTTGAAGCCGTCGCATCCCATCGCGAGCAATGCGCCGAGCGTCTCGTCGAGCCATGCCGCCGCTGCGGGATGGGAGAGGTCGAGAATCGCGGAATAGCCGTTCCACCAGTTTCGGATCGCCGCAGAGCCGTCCCTGTTCTTCACGAGGCAGTCCTTCGCCGACAGCGCGCGGAATTCGGGCGAATCGGGCGAGATGAACGGGCATACCCAGAGCATGACCTCGAAGCCCATCGCGTGGAGTTCGCTCAACATCGCGGCGGGATCGGGGAAGCGGTCCGGGCGGAAGAGGCGGCTGCCGTAGGAGCACATCCAGCCGTCGTCGATCATGAGGATCCCGGCGGGCAGGCCGTTTTCGAGGATGCTGCGGGCATAGCCGAGGATCGACGCCTGATCCTGGTCGTAAATCAGCTCGGCCCAGGTGTTGTACTGCGGCTTCCGGAAGAAATTCTCCGGCGGGAGCTTCCCCGACGGCGGAAAATGCGCCCGGCATGCCGCGAGATACGCGCCCCGCAGGGTTTCGAAGCCGCTCGCGAGCACGAGGTCGTCCGCTGCGTTCGTGATGCGGATCACACCGCCGGAGATCTCGGTGTCATAGGGGAAATCGCTCCAGAGATACCGCCCCTTCGAGGAGAGGAGCAGGGGGGATTCCTGATTGCCGGTATCCGCGGCGGGATCCGTCGCGCGGTGCGAATACACGGACTGCGGGCCGAGGGGCATGCGGGTCCCGTGCGCGGCGCAGAGACCGTACCAGAACTCGCCTTCGAGCATGGGGATCGTTTTTTCCATGGTGTCCTCCTGTGAGATCGTTCCGCCGGCGTGATACACGAGACGGCGGGGGCTGCCGCCGAAAAAACAGAGGCTGCCCGCGGGATGCGGGTGCCTCTGCACGGACTTTGCCGGGAGCGTCACGCCTGCGTGGAACCCGTGATGCTCTGGCGCTTGATCTTGTTTGTGGTGGTCTTTTCGAATTCCTTCTGGCGGATGACGATCTTCGCGATCTGCTTGTAAATGGGCAGGGAGGCGGTGGCCTTCGCGATGTCTTCCTTGAGGGCTGCCGCGGGATCGGCGAGCGCCATCTCCTCGACCTTTTCGTCGTTGAGGAAGACCTCGGCGCAGAGCTTGACCTCCTCGCCGTGCTCGTTGCGGAGCGAGTAGACGACGACTTCCTTGACGTACGGGATGTTCTGGATGTAGTTCTCGATCTCCTCGGGGTAGATGTTCTTGCCGTTCGCGAGGACGATGATGTTCTTCTTGCGGCCCGTGATGATGAGCTGTCCGCGCTCGTTCATCGTGCCGTAGTCGCCGGTGGAGAACCAGCCGTCCTCGGTCAGGACCTGCGCGGTCGCCTCGGGCTGCTTGTAGTAGCCGAGCATGACGATGTCGCCCTTCACGCAGATCTCGCCGATGCCTTCGGGCGTGACGTCGTCAAAGCGGAGCTCGACGCAGGGCAGGACGCTGCCGACGGTGTTCCAGTCGTTGAAATAGTCGCGGTTCGCGGCGACGAGGGGCGAGCATTCGGTGATGCCGTAGCCGTTGATGAGGTCGATGCCGATCGCGTCGAAGAATTCGCCGATCTCCGGACGGATGGGGGCGCCGCCGCACACGATCTTGCGCAGGTTGCCGCCGAAGTTCTCGTGGATGCTCTTGAAGAACTTCTTGCGCAGGTCGATGCCGATCTTGCGGAGCCCGTTGCTCGTCTTGATGAGTCCGCGGAGCGCGCCGGCCTTGCCCGTCTTCTCGGCGGTCTGCCAGATCTTGCGGTAGAAGACCTCGGCGAACGCGGGAACGAGGTAGATGTAGTCCGGCTTGTAGGTGTTCAGGTTTTTGAGCACGAGGGTGAGGTTCTCGTTGATGCAGATCGTCGAGTGGTGGTGCAGGGACACGAGGATCCCCGCGACGGCCTCGTAGGTGTGGTGATACGGGAGGACGGAGAGGCAGGTTTCATAGACGGTCGAGACCTGCAGGCCGTAGTACACGATGGAGATGAGGTTGTGCTCGGAGAGCATGACGCCCTTCGCCATGCCGGTCGTGCCGGAGGTGTAGACGATCATCTTGAGATCGTATTCCCCGCTCGTGTGCGCGTCGTACTTGTCGTATTCCTCGTCGAGAAGGGCGTATCCGCGCGCGACGAGGTCCCGGTAGGAGATGAAGCGGGGATCCTCGCCGAAATAGTCCGCGCGGCATTCCTCGTCCGACCTGCGGTCGTTGTTGACCACCCGGATGAAGAGCTTGATGCGGGAGAGCGCGCCGTCGGCGTTGCGCTTCACGAGATCGTCGTAGCTGTCCGAATAGAAGAGCACGGTGGAGTCACTGTGGTTCAAAATGTTGAGGACGTCCGCCTCGGGGAGATCCTTGTCGACCGGGACGTAGACCCCGTCCCCGGCGAGCGCGGCGAGATAGACGGTGATCCAGCGGTAGCTGTTTTCGCCGATCTGCGCGATGTGGCCGTCGATCAGGCCCTTTTCGGTCAGGGCGGAGCCGATGGCGTGCACGTCGCGGATGAAATCGCGATAGGTGATGTCGCGGATGGTGTCCTGGTCGACGCGGTAGCGGAACGCGATCTTGTCGGCGGCTTCGTCCCCGGCGATCTGTAACAGTTCCCGGATGGAGTGGACGGGGGTGACTTCGTAAAGGGGATAATTCTTGAGTTCCTTCATGGGAACATCCTCCTGTGGCAGCGGTTGTCAGGCATGTTGAATATTATTATAACAGAACTGTAAACAGATGTCAACCAATTTGGAAGAACTTTGTTGAAAAACTGTGCGGATTTCGCTCTTTTACCGAAAAAACCGGCGCATTCCGCAGAACACGCCGGATCCTTCCGGAAAAACGCTCAGACTTCGACCCAGGCGGCGTCCCGGGCACCGCTCTCCACGCACGCGCGGACGAAGCGCACGCCGTCGAGACCGTCCCGCGCCGTCGGGAAATCGAGGTCCGCGGCCGTGAGCGGCTCGCCGTTCGCCTTCTTCAGGACGGCGGAGAGGAAGGCCTTGTAGATGTTCGCGAACGCGACGAACAGTCCTTCGGGATGGCCGGAGGGCAGGCGGCTGAACGCGGCGGCTTCCCCGCTGACGTATCCCATGCCGCGGTGATGGATCTCGGTGGGCTGGCCCTTCTTCGTCACATAGAGGATGTTCGGATTCTCCTGCACCCATTCGATCGCGCCTTCGGTGCCGTAGATGCGCGTGACGAGCCCGTTCATGTGGCCGACGCAGACCTGCGAGCAGCTGTAGACGCCGTGCGCGCCGTTTTCATATTCGACGAGGATGTTCGCGTTGAGATCGAGCGGCTGTCCGAAGCGGTCGAGCATCGCGGCGACGCGCTTCAGCTTCAGGCCGGTCATGTAGGCGACCGTATGCTCGATGTGCGAGCCGATGTCGCCGACGCAGTTCGAGATGCCCGCGACCTCGGGATCCTTGCGCCACGAGGAGAGCTTCAGCATCGCGTCTCCGCTCTTGCCGACGTCGTCGACGAGATATTCCTGGAGATACTCCGCGTTGACGTTGATGATCTCGCCGATGTCGCCCCGGCGGATGATCGCGCGCGCTTCCTTGACCATGACGTTGCCGGAATAGGAATAGTTGACGCCGAAGAGGAGGCCCTTTTCCTCCGCGAGCCGGCAGAGCTCCTCGGCCTCTCCGACCGTGAAGCACAGGGGCTTTTCGCAGAGCACGTGGATGCCGTTTTCGAGGAACGCTTTTGCCGCCGCATAGTGGGCGTTGTTCGGCGTGGTGATGACGGCGAAATCGATCCCGTCCTCCCGCGCGCCCTCGGCCTTCGCCATCGTTTCGAAGTCCCCGTAGACGCGGGCGGGGTCGAGCCCGTAGAATTCGCCGGTCTCCCGGTTGGCCTCTTCCTTCCGGCTGAAGCAGCCCGCCGTGAGCGCGGCCCTTCCGTCGAACGCGATGCCGATGCGGTGCACGCCGCCGATGAACGCGCCGAGCGAACCGCCGACCTGACCGTACCGCAGTGTCTTTTTCATGCTGGATTCACCTCCCTGTTGTTCTGTCTTCTATCATACAGGATCGGCGGCGATTTGTCAACACCCGTGCCGATTTTTGCGCCTCGTGTTTGATTCGTTTTTTATTCTACTATTGAATTTCCGCGGAACGTGTGCTATAATGGGAGTATCACGGCGGACCCGGAGAACGGGATCCCGGAAAGGAGCGTGCCATGTCCCTCTACGCCATCGGCGATCTGCATCTGCATTTCGGATCGGAAGTGAAGGCCCCCGGTCAGCGCACGGGCAGGATCTGGAAGGATCACGAAGCGCGCTTTCGGGAGAACTGCCTCCGGGTGATCCGGGCGGAGGACACGCTGGTGCTCGTCGGGGATCACAGCTGGGGGAAGAACGAGGACGAGTGCCGGCCGGATTTCGACTGGATCGCGGCGCTGCCCGGCGAAAAGATCCTTCTGCGCGGGAACCACGACATGTTCTGGGACGCGAAGAAGACCGGGGCCCTGAACGAACGCTTCGGCGGCAGGCTGAAGTTTTTGCAGAACAATTTCTTCGCGTACCGGGATTTCGCGCTCGTCGGGACGAAGGGCTTCACGTTCGAGGGGCCGTTTTGGATCGACCGGCGGGGCCGCATCGCCGGATGGGACGAGGAGGCCGAGTCGCATGCCGCCAAGCTCGTCGACCGAGAGCTGGAACGCCTCCGGATCTCCTTCGAGGCGGCGGAGCTGGCGGGATACCGCAAGTTCCTCATGTTCCTGCACTACCCGCCGACGAGCATCCTCGAAAACGAAAGCGGCTTCACCCGGATGGCCGAGGAATACGGTGCGTCGCAGGTGATCTACGCCCACAGCCACGGCGAATCGCGGTTTCACGACAGCGTCGAGGGCATGAAGAACGGCGTCTTCTACCGCCTCGTCTCGGGGGATTTTCTCCGCTGGATGCCGGAGAAGATTGCGGACTGACGCACAATCACGAAAGGACGGACAAGCATGATGGAAAGACTGACGCTCGAAGAAGCAAAGAGGATCAACGCGACGGCGGTGCACGAGGAACACCTGCTCCTGCACGCCGCGAACGTATCGGCCGCGATGGGCGCGATGGCGGATCACTTCGGGGAGGACCGGGAGCGGTGGGAGGCGGTCGGCTGGCTGCACGACTTCGACTACGAGGCATACCCGGACGAGCACCTCGGGCATACGGAAAAGGAGCTCCGCGCATTCGGCGTGCCGGAGGAGGACATCCGCGCGATCCTGTCCCACGGCTGGGGGATCTGCTCGGACGTCGAGCCCCTGACGCCGATGGAGAAGAGCCTCTTCACCGTCGACGAGCTGACCGGGATCGTGCAGGCCGCCGCCCGGATGAGACCCGCCGGGATCACGGACCTCGAGGTGAAGAGCTTCATGAAGAAATGGAAGGACAAGAAATTCGCGGCGAAATGCGACCGGGAGCTGATCGCGAAGGGCTGCGCCATGCTCGGCATGGAGGTCGCGGACGTCGCCGCCATCGTCATCGAAGGGATGCGCGCCCACGCCGACGAGCTGGGCCTCGCCGGTCAGGGCTGAACCCGGATACAAGAAAGGAAAACCGCATGAAAACAAAAGCAGCGATCCTCGTTTTGGCCCTCCTCCTGCTCCTCGTTCTGCCGGGCTGCCTCAAGATCGAAAAGATCGAGACGCCGGACGTCCCCGTGACCGTCGCGCCGACCGTGCCGGACGGGATCCCGGAAGCCGCGCTCGACTACGCAAAGGACTGGGTGAAGACCTTGACCGACGCGCTCGCCGAAGCGGGTTGTCCGGTGACGGCCGCCGAGATCACGGGCATGACCATGATGAACACCGGGACCGCGGGGCTCTGGGATAGCGTGAACATGTACGAGCTCGCCTACGCCGTGACGCCCGCCGATCCCGCGAAGGTCCCGGAGGGGGGTGTCCTCGATGCGGACGGGCGGTTCATCGGAGCGGAATCGTACGGAGCGCCGTACATCCTGCTTTATTGCTATGATTTTGAAGACGACGGCGTCGACGGGATCGCCTGGCAGCGGATGACCGTTCTCCATGCCGCCGACATCGAGCGGCACTACAACACCCCGGATATGCTCGAAAAATATGGCAGTCCCTATACCGCCGCCTGTATGAACGTCCTCGACCGGATGCGTCAGACCGGCGAAATCCCCCGTCACGACCCGTGAGCATACAAAGTCCCGATTCCGTCTTGACAATCCGCGCGCGGTATGGTATGATTATTCCGTCATTTTATAACCACAAGGAGACTCCCCTCATTTTATGGACACAGACGGTTGTAACCGAACGATCGGGGCGGTGATGAGCCTGCCCCGCATATTCCTGACCATGGCGGACGGCGACCCGTCCTCTCTTGCATCCGCGGCATCTGCCGACCCTCCCCCATCGCGCGTCCTCGGACTCGTCATCCTGTTCGCGATCTTCGTGATCCTGGGCGCGTATTTCGGCGGCGCGGAGAGCGCGTTTTCCGCCATGAACCGCATCCGTGTGAAGGCGAAGGCCGACGACGGCGACCGGCGGGCGAAAAACGCCATGTTCATCGCCTCGAATTTTGACCGCGCCCTCACCACCCTCCTCATCGGCAACAACCTCACCCACATCGCGGCGGCTTCCGTGGCGACCGTGATCGCGACCCGTCTCTTCGGCGCGTCCGACCGGGTGACCCTCATCTGCACCGTCGTCACGACGCTCACGGTCTTCCTCTTTTCCGAGATGATCCCGAAGGCGTTCGCCAACGACCGCAGCGAGACCGCGGCGCTCTTTGCGGCAGGCTCCCTGCGCTTTCTCATGAAGGTGCTGGCCCCGCTCTCCGCGTTCTTCGGGCTGATCTCGTCCGTGTTCACGCGGATCGCGGACCGCTTCGTGCACCGCGAGGAGGAGCCCTCCATCACCGAGGAGGAGCTTTACGACATCATCGACACCATTGAGGAAGAAGGCGTCATGGACGAGGAGCAGGGCGATCTCATCAAATCCGCCCTCGACTTCTCCGGCACGCATGCCGCCGATGTGATGACCATGCGGGAGGACATCGTCGCGATCGACGTGTCCCTCCCGAACGAGGAGATCCTCGCCCGGGTGCGCGACTCGATCCATTCCCGCCTGCCCGTGTACGCGGGAGACCTCGACCACGTCATCGGCCTCATCCACATCCGCTCCTTCATCCGCGAATATCTGAAAAACCCGAAGGTCGGCATCCGTTCGCTGCTCATCCCGGCCTACCACGTCTCCCCGGACGCCATGATCGACGATCTTCTGACGGAGATGCGCCAGCACAAGTTCTACCTCGCCATCGTCTCCGACGCGGAGGGGAAGACCGTGGGGCTCGTCACGATCGAGGACTTCCTCGAAGAGCTCGTCGGCGAGATCTGGGACGAGGACGACGTCGTGGACCGCGACTTCATCAAGCTCGGCGGGAACCGCTTCCGCGTCAACACCCACATGACGCTCGGCGAGCTGGCGGGCCGTCTCGGCATCGATGCCCCCGCGTCCGCCGACAAGCCGCTGCTCTCGCTTCTCTTCGAACACTTCGGCAAGATCCCCGAGGAGGACGACACGTTCCTCTTCGACCGGCTGGAAATCACCGTCGGCCCCGTGGAGAACGGACGCATCGCGACCGTCGACGTGCATCTGCTCTCCGATGAGGAGCTCGACGCCCGCCGCGCGGCTGAGACCGGAGAGGAGGCGGCAGACGTATGAGATACGTTCTGATCATCATTCTGATGGTGCTCTTCTCCGCGTATTTTTCCGCGTCGGAGATCTCCTTCAACGCGTCGAACAAGCTGCGCCTGAAAAAGGCCGCCGAAGAGGGCGGGAGCCGTTCCGCCGCGCTGGCCTACCGGATCAGCGAGGACTTCACGACCGCGCTCTCCGCGATCCTCATCGGCAACAACCTCGCGAACATCGCCGCCTCGACCGCCGCGACCGTCATCGCGATGAACCTGCTCCTCTCGCTTAAGACGCTGAACAGCGACGGCATGGCATCGCTCGTGTCGACGGTGGTCATGACGCTCATCATCCTGATTTTCGGCGAGATCGTGCCGAAGATCATCGCGCGCAACAACGCGGACGCCGCCGTGAAGATCTTCGCCTGGCCGACCCGCATCCTGACCTGGATCCTCTATCCGCTCGTCTGGCTCGTGATGCGCCTCATCAACCTGCTCTCCGCGCTCTGGGGAAAGGACGACGAGGACGCGCCGACCGTCACGGAGGAGGAGCTCTCCTCCATCATCGAGACCGTCGAGGAGGAGGGCGTCATCGACAAGGAGAAGAGCGAGCTTCTGCAGTCCGCCATCGACTTCCGCGACACCACGGTCGAGGAGATCATGACGCCCCGCATCGACATGCTGGCGTTCGACATCGCGGACAGCCCGGAGGAGATCGAGAAGCTCGTGGACGAATCCCGCTTCTCGCGCCTCCCGGTCTATGAGGATTCCATCGACAACATCATCGGCATCCTCTACCTCAACCACTACTATAAAAAAGTCACCGACGGGGACGCATTCGATCTGCGCGCGATCCTCATGAAGCCCTCGTTCATCCACAAGACCATGAAGCTGCCGGCCGCCCTGTCCCTGCTCCGCGAGCGCAAGACCCACCTCGCGATCGTGGTGGACGAATTCGGCGGCACGCTCGGTCTGGTCACGATGGAGGACATCCTCGAAGAGCTGGTCGGCGACATCTGGGACGAATCGGACGAGATCGTCCATCCCTGCGTCAGGACGGGCGAGAACACGTACGAGGTCTCGGGCGACATGAACATCGACGATTTCTTCGCGGAGATCGAGTTCGAGCCCCGGGAATTCGAATGCGAATACTCCACCGTCGGCGGCTGGGCGATCGAAATGCTCGACGCGGACCCGCACGTCGGCGACAGCTTCACGTACCGGGACATCCCGCTCGAGGAGGGCGAGGAAGAGGACCCGGACGATCCCGCCACCACCCTCACGGTCGTCGTCTCCGCGATGGACGACATGCGCGTCACCAAGCTCACCGTGCTCGTGACGAGGCCGGAGAGGGAAGAGAACGAGCAATGAACAAGAGAATAGACGACATGGAAAACCGCCCCTCGAAAGGGACGGTTTTCTTTCTCAGTGATTCATTTGCCGTTGTCTGCGGTCCGTTTCAATGAAACATGCCGAATCCGAAGATGCGCGAGCCGAAGTAGATGCGGTCCTTGTAGTTCTTCCAAGACCTGCCGGCGGGAGCGGGTTCTTCGGCGGGTTCCGCGGGTGCCTCGGCGGGCGCTTCCCCTTCGGCATCCGATGCCGGGACGAGCGGCGGGAGTTCGCCGGGCTCGACGGCGTCCACGACGGCATAGACCATGTCGGGCTCGTCGGATTCCGGACGGAGCAGGACCACCTCGCGCAGGTTATAGGAGGTGTTCTCCGAGCCGTCGCCGAAGTCCGCGGTCAGCTCGAAGCGGTAGAAGGTGTATGCTTCCGCGCTCTTCCAGTCCGCGGCGGTCTTCTGGATGTGGAACATCTTGAAGCCGTTCTGTTCGCCGACGCTCTGGATCAGCGGCAGGGGCGTCCACTCCTTGAGGAGGCTGTCGTTCGAGCCGAAGACGCGGAGGGTGATCGCGGCGCCGGGCGCACCGTCCGTCAGGATGCCGAAGGCCGCGAGGGTCTGCGGGACGGCGGAGGAGGTGGTGATGGTGAAGACGCGGTCGGCGGAATCCTTCAGATCGACGACCATGGCGGGCTCGGATCTGCCGTCGAAGAGGGGCGTGACGGAGCCGGCTTCGGCGCCTTCGGTCATGGCGGAGGTGACGGGCAGACGGCGCAGTCCGACTTCCGAGACGGTGGCGGCGGGTTCCGCGGCGACCTCGGCGGGAGCGGCAGGCGCGTCCGCTGCGGCATGCACGGTGAACAGCAGCGCGGCGGCGAGAACCGTCACGAGCAGGGCGATTTTTCTCATATACAATCCTCCTGATGGATTTGTTTTCTCTATCATAGCACAGAATCGGCCGTTTGGCAAGAGAAAAAGAAAAATCCGGCTGAAATTCCGGGAGAAAAAACGCGCCGGGCTTGCAAAATCCGCCGGAATCGGCTATAATATCGTTTGGTTTTCCCAATTCCGACAGAGGAGGCCCCCATGCCCCACATTCCCGCCGCTCCCACCTCGGAGATCGAGGTTTTAACGTTCGAGGACGCCCTGATCCCCTCGCCCGACGCCGCCTACGACCGCGGCAAATGGCTCTATGTCCCGGATTTTTATTCGGAATACCGGTATATTCTCGGCACGCGCGGCAGCCGTCCGCTCATCGCCGTCGGGATCAACCCCTCGACCGCCGCCCCGGACGCACTCGACAACACGCTGCAGTCGGTGGAGCGGATCGCGCACGGGAACGGATATGACAGCTTTCTCATGTTCAACGTCTACGCCGAGCGCGCGACGGACCCGGACGACATGGAGCGGGAGTGCAACCGCCGCCTGCACCGGGAGAACATGAAGGCCTTCTCATATCTCTGCGGCCTCGCGTCGGCGGGCGGGAATCCTCCCGACGTCTGGGCGGCGTGGGGCACGATCATCAAAAAACGCGCGTATCTCGCGGACTGCGTGCGGGATATGGCCAAAATCGGCGAGGCGCGCGGGGCCCGATGGTTCACCTGCGGCGCGCGCTCGAAAAACGGCGGCCATCCGCACCATCCGCTCTATCTGAAAAAGGACGCGAAGCTCGAGCCGTTCGAGATCTCTCCGTATCTCGATTCGCTCCGCTGAGATCCGTCCTTCATCCATCGAAACCACACGAGGTATCTATGTCATCGGGATCCGAAAAAGCGCGCTCCAACGTCAAGGGAGCGCTCATCCTTCTGTTCGCCTCCGTCATCTGGGGAACGTCCTTCGTCGCCCAGAGCCAGGGGATGGAGCGGATCGAAGCCTTCACCTTCAACGGCATCCGCACGCTCATGGGCGCGGGGGTGCTGCTCATCTATCTCCTCCTCCGCCGCACACTCTTCGGCCGCGGGCTGGACGAGGCAGCGAAAGCGGCGCGCCGCGCGGAGACCGTCCGGTCCGTGAAGAGCGGGCTCATCGTCGGGGTCTTTCTCTTCATCGCGAGCAACCTCCAGCAGTTTGCGTTCAACTACACCACCGCCGGGAAGATCGCCTTCATCACGGCGCTCTATATGTTCTTTGTCCCGCTCTTCGGTCTGGTGATCGGCAAGCGTCCGAACCCGCTCGTCTGGGTGTGCGTCTCGGCGGGCTTCATCGGCCTGTATTTCCTGTCGATCGATCCCGCCTCTCCCTGGAACATCAACCGCGGGGACTTTCTCGCTCTCCTCTGCGCGATCGCCTACGCCGTTCACATCCTGACGGTCGAGCACTTCGCGCCGGACACGGACGGGGTCACGCTCTCCTTCACGCAGTTCACCGTGAGCGGCGCGGTCTCCTGCCTCATGATGTTTCTCTTTGAGTCCCCGAATCTCACGGACATCAACGCCGTCATCCTTCCGCTCCTCTATTCGGGCGTTATGAGCTGCGGGTTTGCGTTTACGCTGCAGGTGATCGGGCAGAAATACGCCGAAGCGACCGTCGCGTCCCTCGCGATGTGCATGGAATCGGTGTTCGGCGTCATCTCCGCGGCCATCATCCTCGGGGACCGCATGACCGGGCGGGAGACGCTGGGCTGCGTGCTGATGTTCGCGGCGATCTTCTTCTCCCAGATCTCCGATCTCGTCTGGTCCCGCATCCGGCGGCGCCATGCCGGTGCGGGGAGCGGCACATGAAAGAGCGCCGTCCCGCACGGAGCGGAGGGGAGCGATCTTTTCGAGGAAATCGAGAAGTCAATCACGACGGAACGACTGTAACAATCTGTAACGGGAAAGGAGAACACTCTGTGAAAAGAACGATCGCTCTTTTGCTCGTCATTCTCATGGCAGCAGCCCTCGTCGGCTGTCGGAAAACACTGAAAAGCGACGCGGATTTCATCCGGAAAGCGCGGGAGGTCATGCCGATCGAGAACGCCGACCGAGCCGTGATGCAGTATGCCGGATGTATACGCGGCTCTTCGACTGCCGCCCTGCATTGGGTCGTATCCGGGGATGAGCACGAGAACCATACCTACCTCCCGATGGCGTGCGAACGGGTGGGGCCGGCATGGAAATATACATATTCTCGGAGCTATCAGGCGATCATATGTATGAAGGATGTTGCGATGCTCGAATGGGACGGGCGGGTCGTGTTCTGCATCAACAATACCGATGTGCGGGGCATGCGCTGGACGGACGCGGACGGGACGGAGCATTATAATTCTTATGAACAGATTCCGTACAGCGCCTATCCGTTCCTGCGCGAATACGATGCCGGCTGCACGGCATTTACGTTTCTCGATGCGGAGGGCAGCGAGTTGCTGACGGTGACCGTATCAGATTAAATCCCCATGAAAAATCCGTGAGAACCCTTGTGTATGCGGGCCGTTTGTGGTATACTGTTTCCGGTAAGCATACGGCCCCTTTGAAAAACGAAAGGAGATTGTGATGGAATATCTTCCCTGGATCATCATCGGCGCGCTCATCGTCTGGCTCCTCGCCGCGAACCTGCGCGTTGTCCCCCAAAGCGAAGCGTACGTCATTGAATTCCTCGGCAAATACAAGACCACGTGGGAGGCCGGCATCCATCTGAAGATCCCGCTCCTCGAGCGCATCGCCAAGCGCGTGACCCTGAAGGAGCAGGTCCTCGACGCCCCGCCGCAGCCCGTCATCACGAAGGACAACGTCACCATGCAGATCGATGCGGTGGTGTACTTCCGCGTGTTCAACCCGATGCTCTTCACCTACGGCGCGATCAACCCGATCAACGCGCTCGACAACCTCAACGCGACGACGCTGCGTAACGTCGTGGGCGAGCTCGAGCTCGACGAGACGCTCACCTCCCGCGACGCGATCAACTCGAAGATGGCGCTGATCCTCGACGACGCGACCGACCCGTGGGGCATCAAGGTCATCCGCGTGGAGCTGAAAAACATCATCCCGCCGAAGGGCATTCAGGAATCGATGGAAAAGCAGATGAAGGCGGAACGCGAAAAGCGCGAGACCCTCCTGCTTGCCGAAGCCCATAAGGAAGCGGACATCAAGGAAGCCGAAGGCCACAAGCTCGCCGTCGTCCTCGAGGCGGAGGGCGAACGTGACGCCCGGATCGCGCGGGCAGAAGGTGAAGCCCGCGCCGTGTACCTCGCGAAGAAGGCGGAAGCGGACGGTCTGCGCGAGCTGATGGCGGCCGGCGTCGACGATGCGGTCCTGCGCCTGAAGCAGTTCGAGGCCATGCAGAAGATCGCGGACGGCCGCGCGGCCAAGATCATCATCCCCACGGACATGGTGGACATGGTCAAGAAGTCCGTGACCTTCGCCGAAACCGCATCCCTCGGCGGCGCGGTCACGGAGCCCGAAGAGCACGTCGAGCCCGCGCCCGAATCCGGGTGCTTCGACAAGACGAAGGAGCCCGGCGACTACGCGGGCAACAACTACGACGCGATCCGCCGCGCGACCGACGGAAAGCTCGGCAAATAAGGATCGGATCAAACGGAATCCGTCCCTCCGGGGGCGGATTTCTATTTCCGCGGATTTCTGAAATTCACGCGAATCTCTTGACTTCGCCCGCGAAAACTGCTATACTGTATTCCGAAAAAGAACGCGGAGGGTTTTATGGAATTCACGTCTTCTGAATGGTTCGGCTATCCCCGCAGGGACTTCCGCTTCGAAGACCGCGACGCGCTCGTCGTCTTCCCGAAGGGGGAGCAGAGCGGCCGCTGGGCCGTGAAAATGGAGTACTTCGGGGCGTTTCCCGAGCTGGAGCTCGAGCTGCTCTCCCGCGGATGGTGCCTCGCATATCTGAGGAACGTCAACCGCTGGGGGACCGACGTCGACTCCGACGCCAAGGCGCGCTTCGCGGACTTTGCGGCAAACGAATTCGGTCTTGAGGACCGCTTCACGTGCGTCGGCATGAGCTGCGGCGGGATCTGCTCGGTCTCCTTCGCCGCGAAATACCCGGACAGGGTCTCTTTCCTCTACCTCGACGCGCCCGTGATGAATCTCTATTCCTGCCCGATGGGCTTCGGGATCGGCGAGGCGCTCGGCGGAGAACGCGGCTGGGAGGAGCTGGTCGACGCCTTCGGATTCGGGAGCGTCTCTGAACTGCTCCTCTACCGCAGACACCCGATCGACATGCTCCCGGTCCTCGTGCGGGAACGCATCCCCGCGGCGCTGATCTACGGCCTCGACGATCTTGTCGTGCCGTACGCGGAGAACGGGATCGCAATGGAGCGGGCGTACCGGGAAGCGGGCATTCCGCTCTGGGTCGAAGGAAAGCCCGGGCAGGGACACCATCCGCACGGACCGAAGAATCCGGCCCGCTTTGCCGATTTCATCGAGGCGAACGCCCGGTGACGGCTTCCGATTGAACGTATTTCAAAATCAACGATACGGAGGATCTTACAATGGTAAAAGTTGCAATGCTTTCCAAGTGGCACGTGCATGCGGGCGGTTATGCCGGCATGGTGAAGGGCAGCGGCAAGGCCGAGATCGTCGCCGTCTGGGACGATGACCGGGCGCGCGGCGAAGCATGGGCCAAGGAGCTCGGCGCGGAATTCATCGCCGATCTCGACGCGCTCCTCGCACGGGACGACATCGAAGCCGTCATCTGCGATGCGCCCACCACCGCCCACCGCGACATCCTCGTCAAAGCGGCGAAGGCCGGCAAGCACATCTTCACGGAAAAGGCGCTCGCGCCGACCGTGGCGGAATGCCTCGACGTCAAGCGTGCCGTCGAAGAGGCGGGCGTGACCTTCGTCATCAGCTACCCGCAGAGAGGCCGTCCGTCGGTCCGTTTCGCGAAGAAGATGATCGAAGAAGGCGCGTTCGGCAAGGTCACGCTGGTCCGCACCCGCGACGAGCACAACGGCGTCTCCGGCAACTGGGTCCCGGATTACTGGTTCGATAAGAGCGCGGCGGCGGGCGGTGCGATGATGGACCTCGGATGCCATCCGATGTACCTGCTTGCGTACTTCCTCGGCAAGCCGAAGAGAGTCACCGGCATGTTCACCGCGCCCTACGGCAAGCCCGTCGACGAGAACGCGGTCGCCATCGCGGAATTCGCGGACGGCGCGCTCGGCGTCGCGGAAACCGGCTTCATCTCCGCCGGCTCCCCGCAGACCCTCGAGATCTACGGCACCGAAGGCTCCCTGATCTCCCACGGCGAGGACGTCCAGTTCCAGAGCGCGAAGTACCGCGATATCCACAACGGCTTCTTCAAGCCCAATCTCCCCGAAGGCAAGCCCGCGCCGCTGATGCAGTTCCTCGACGCCGTCGCGAACGGGACCGGTTCTCCCGACGGACTCGGCATCGACGACGCCATCGCGCTGACCGAGCTGCTCGAAAACGCCTACAAGGGCGACGAAAACAACGAAATCGAAGTCATCGAATAAGAAAGACCATCCGCGGGGGCGGGGCGGACGACGAATCCGTTCCGTCCCCTTCCTTATTCAATCGCCATGATGTATCATCTTCTTTTTCTCTTCATCCTCGCGCTCCATCTGCTCTGGGACCTCGTCCTCTCGATCCTCGCGGCGTCGCAGCGGGGAAAGCCCCTGCCCGCGGAGGTCTCGGACATCTACGACGCGGACGACTATGCCCGCTGGCTTGACTATTCCGCGGAAAAGCGCACCGTCGGCGTGATCGAGCGCGTCTTTGACTTTGCCGTGCTCTGCGGCCTCTTCGGGACGAATATCCTCT
>JAFYBI010000033.1 GCA_017540285.1 Clostridia bacterium
CGCGACGATCTCGCCGGAGATCACCCCGTCCACATACCGAAAAACCGTCTCCTCGTGTTTTCCCGGCATGCCGGTTCGCCCTCCGGTTTTCATCTCCTCCGGCATATCAGATCAGCCCGTCCGACTTCCGCTTCCGCTCCGCCTTGAACGGCTCCTCCTGCAGGGCCTTCAACCCCTTCGGCGTCAGCCCCAGTGCGTCCTCCAGCGCCAGCAGGTCCCGCCTCAGCGTCTCCAGCGTGATCACGATCGGGCTCTTCTTCATCCCCTGCGGCCCGGACACCATGAACGTGTACCCGCTTTTTTTGTACTTCGTGTACAGCGTCTCAAACTCTTCGTTCAGCTTCCGGTACCGCCGGATCGTACCGTCAAACTCTGTTTTATAAACTCCGAGCGCCTTCATCCGCTCGGCGATTTCCGTCTCCTTTTTCGTCAGCTTCACAGTCTCGCCTCCCCGGAATAGGGTTCACGCGCGTGCGCGCGCCGGAGGGGGAAAAACTGACCCCCTCCATTGGAGCACCGCGCACTTTTCACTTGCGCGACCCGGGGGGGCTCCGTCGTCTCCGCGCAGATCGCTCGGGGTGCGCGCGGTTGTGGCAGGCGTCGCACAGGCTCACGAGATTCGCGTCCGCGAGCGCGAGCTCCGGCGCGTCCTCGACCTCGCGGATGTGATGTACCAGCGTCGCCCTGACCGGCAGCCCGTCCGCGTCCCGCCGATTGTACCGCCTGCACCATTGGCAGAGAAACCCGTCCCGCCTGAGAATCGCGGCCCGCTTGCACCTCCACGCGTAAGAGTTATAAAATTCCTCCGCCGACCTCATCGCCCGCCTCCCCGAAGCCATCCCGCGGCGCGAAGCCCGCGCACCATAAAACAGCTGAGAACCCCGCAGGATTCTCCGCGATTGAAGCAATAATAGCACAAAAAGACGCGCTATTACTGACATGTTTTGTCCCGGTAGTCCGCCCACATCCGCCGCGCGATCCCGAGCCATCTGTACACCGTCCGCTCGTCCGCGTGCATCTCGAAAGCCGTCCGCCGCACCCGCATCGTGATCTCCGTCTTCCGCAGCCTCCGCCCCGGATCGTCCATGTACACCGACAAAACCGCGGCTTTGATCTCGTCCCGCGGCATGTTCGAGCGTCCCCGCCCGTCGTCCAGTTCCGCGAACACGGCGGCACAGGCCCGGAGATCACCCGCGCCCCTCGCGTCCCTGATTGCATCCATCCCCGGACACCCGGCCCGCGCCCATCGTCTGAATGCCTCCGTCGCCCGGTCCCTGTCCCGCCTGCTCCCGCTCAATCCGCCCACCTTCTTCCCCGTCACTCATCACTCCCTCACTTTCCGCTTCCGCCGCCGCGCCGCGTCCTCATCCCGCCTCGCATACTCCGCCAGATTGTCGCTGTCCGGCCTGTACAGCACCGCGTCGAGATACCACGCCTTGCACACGTCGTTCCAGCGTATGGACGGGAATTCGGAGAGCCAGTACCCCGGATACCGCCGGTTGAAGATCTCCTGCGGGTTTCCAGAATCCGCGATCTCCTCGAGCGCTTTCCGCGAGTATCGCGTGGTATTGGTCCGCTCCGCCGGCCGGATGAGATTCCGCGATCCGCTCCACCGTCTCTCTCCCTTGGCCCGCTCGTGAATCTTCGCAGTCTTCCCGGACCGCTTCTGCGTCGCGTAATAAAACCCGAGATCACAGATCCCCCGCTCGTCGAATTCCAGCGGCCGCCAGGAGACGATCCCCATCCCCCAGCACTCCTTGATCGCTTTGTACGGGACTCCGCCCGTGATAACTATGTGCACATGCGGACGTCCCTTCTCGCTCCATGCCCGGACAATAGCATATTTCAGCTCGATCCCGGCTTCCCGGTACAGATGTCTCAGCCGCGCGGCGAAATTCCGCAAATCTCGCAAGAACTGTTCTTCGTCCGCCGGCAGGTACCGGTTGTTGTACGTCAGGTCGAGCCGGAAGTCCCGCGAAGTGAAATTCGCGTGAATCATAAACTGAAATCTCAGCGCCGCCTGCTTCTCGTTGTATCGCGCCTGATCCTCGCTCGTCGTACGAAATTTTCCCCGGCGCTTCCCGCCCTTCCTCCACGTCGGCACGACAGATATAAAAAGCATGTCTCCCGCCTCGACGATTTTCTCGCGATACCGACACTGCATAATGTCCTCCCGATACTTTACACCTGTCCCCGAATCCGCGAATTGTTAAGCCTTACATACGAGGTCGACCGGGAGGCCTGCGCATCGCCTCCCGGCTTTCCTTTATAATGTGGATTCCTTTACCCACCGCAGGAACGTATTCCGCCCGACGTTCAGCTTGTAAGCCGCCGCCTTCGCGCTGACCTGCCCGTACAGATAGTCCGTCAGAACTTCCTCCCAGCACCCGGGTTTGTCGATCCTCCTCCGCCCGAACTTCACGCCCCGGGCTTTGGCTGCCGCAATGCCTTCCGCCTGACGCTGCCGGATGAACTCTCGCTCCGTCTGCGCGACATAGGATAGCAGCTGCAGCACAATGTCGGAGATCAGCGTCCCGGTCAGGTCGCGCCCCTGCCGCGTGTCGAGGAGCGGCATTTCCAGCACGACAATGTCCGCCCCCTTCTCCTTCGTGATGAACCGCCACTCTTCGAGGATTTCCGCATAGTTCCTCCCTAACCGGTCGATGGACTTGATGACCAGCAAATCCCCCGCCCGCAGCGATCTGACCGCCCGCCGGTATAACAGGCGATCGAAATCACGCCCGCTCTGCGCCTCGATGACGAGCTCGTCGTCCGTCAGACCGAAATCCCGCATGGCCCAGATCTGCCTGTCCGGATTCTGCTCCCGCGTCGAGACGCGGATGTACCCGACCCTCATCCGTCCACCTTCTCTTCAACCTTCAGCTGCGCCCTCCGCCGCACCTTCGCGCCGATCACGACCTCCGTCCGGTCCGCGAGCTTCGCCGTCACACTCTCGATGGCCTCGTCGCAGATCAAATGCGCAAACACCTTCAGGCCATCCATCACGCCTTCGTCGATCGGCGGCATGGGATTCGCGCGTTCCGAAAACCGTTCCAGCGCATCGAGGATTTTCCGGTACTTCCGCGCGTCCATGCACGAACAGATCATCCGCGCGTCGCCCTCTCCCATGACTTCTTGTCCGCAGTAGGGACACTCCCCCTCAAACTCAACAAACTCAGCCATTGTAATGTCCTTTCTTTACCTCATCGCAAATCAGCTCCGGATGCACCTCCGGCATGACCGGCGTGTACCGGTACTGCCGATAGTCCCCGAGCTCCTCCGGCGTGGCTACCCGCACCAGTTCCACTGGCGCGACGGTCACACTTCTCGCTCCGTTCATCGGGAGCAGTTCCAGCCCGTACACCTCCGACGGCTTCCCGCGCTTCACGTCCGACCGAAGTGCAAAGTCTTTCCTTATGCTCCCGATCCGCGCATACAGCATGGGCCCGAGCATCGGCGAATCGTAGACCACCGGAACGTTTTTCCGCGCCGCCCTGACCGCCTCCTCGATCGTCATAACCCCACGCCTCCCTTCCGGATCATCTTCACGATCTCCACGCAGACCCTCGTCCGCCCCGTTTTCTTTTCGAGCTCCATCAGCCGCGCCTCCTTCACGCCCTGCAGCTCGTCCTCTGCGCAGTCCGCGAGCACGGCGACACACCCGTCGCCCTCTCCCTCGCGCGGCCGCGCGAATTTGAACCGCAGCATCCACTTCATTTTTCAGGGACCTCCCCGATCTCGCGCACCGTCCAGCCCTTGAACGACGCCCGCCCCGTTTCGGCCAGATCGTAAACGAAACCCCGCCGCAAACCCGTCAGCGCCGCGATCTCTTCCGCCGGACCTTCGATCGGGTCCTCCCGCGGATTTTCCGCCCGGAATATCCGCGCCGGCTTCGCCGCAGGCGGCGGTTCACCCGGCATGAGCTGCCGCAGCAGCCACCCGTCCCGCGTCCGCCCCCGCGCGTTCGTCCGCACCCGGTCCCTGAGATAAAATGGATTGAGCCCCAGCGTCTGCGCGACCTTGCGCGACGTCCCGACAATCGGAGCGTCCCCGTCCCGTTCCGCCGCGAATATGTACTGCTTCATGCATCATCCTCCTCCGTCCCGCGGCGCTTCTTCTCCGCAAACCGATCCATGGGCTCCGCGTGCCGGACGGAAGGCTGCTTCCGCATGAAGAAGCCCGAATACCGCGCCGCCCGCTTCATGCGCTCCGGAGGGATCCGCTCGACCCCGTCCCGGCTCACCCGAAGCCCCGTGAACGCGCCGCCCTCTCCGTGATCGATCACGCGCGCCGGCCCGTTTTTGATACCCAGCCTCATAAACAGCCAGTCGAGCGCGTCCGCGAACGACCCGCGGTAACGGTATATTTTCGTGCCGATGTGCACCGCGAGCCATTCCTTCGCCGGCCTGTCCTGCACCTGCGCGATGTAAAACCCCCGCCGCTTTGCCCGCCGTACCCGGTCGAGCTCCTCCGGCGTCACCTGCCTGATAGCCGCGCTAAATCCTCCCATACCGAAACCCCTTTCCTTTCACCTGCTCCAGCAGGATTTTGTACGCCTCCGGAACCTCCCCGGCTCCCTCCCCGAGGGAGCTGTCAGCGCATCCGGCTGAGGGAGCCACCTCCCCGAGGGAGCTGTCGGCAGAGCTGGCTGAGGGAGTCCCCTCCCCGAGGGAGCTGTCGGCAGAGCCGGCTGAGGGAGTCCCCTCTCCGGCTGAGGAAGTCATCCTCCCGGACTCCGTGTTATCGAGCCCGATCCCGTGGGCCTCCAGCCGCGCCCGGAGTTCCGACGTCCGCAGCAGCATCCGCCGCGTCGACTCCCGGTCCGCCGTCAGAAACCGCTCCGTCCACGTCCGGATTTCCGCGGCATACGGCGCATACACCCGCCCGTCCAGCCGCGCGGCGGAAAACCCGCGCTCCCGGAACCGGCAGAACAAGCAGTACGTGAACAGCCGGAGCGCATCCCGCCCCCGCGCCGCCATGTACTCGGCCCGCATCACCCGCGCACGCCGGACGTCCTCGCTCTCCCAGCCCGTAACCGGCGGCAGCGGACCCGGCTCCGTGTCCGCGAGATGCACGTCCCGGAAGCCGTACTCCCGGAAATCCTCCTGCCAGCGGTACAGGGCGTCCTGCACCGCCTCGTCCTCGCGCTCCAGCTCGTCCGCCCATACGCGCCGCCTCCCGTCCGTTTTGCGCATCGTCTCCGGGATCGCGTCTTTTACCGCGTCGAGCATCCAGTCCTCCGCGTCCATGATGAGCGACTCGGCCGCCCCCGGCCTGCGCACCGCCGGATACTCCGCCGCCGCATAGTAAGCAGCCGCCGCCTCCGCGCATCCGAGCAAAAGCATCCCATACTGCCGGTGGTTCGCGTTGTATGCGTTGTCGTTTTGTACAGCCTTTGCCGCGCACTTCACGCCGACTCTCCTTTCCCGATCTCGGCCCGTACCTCCGCGGGGACCGGATTTGACTCCGGCCCCATCCAGACGCATACGGCCTCCGCCCAGCCCATTTTCTTCGCCACAAGCCGCGCCATCTTCCGCGCGCAGCTCTCGGCGTCTCCCGGCCGCGTGACGTGCCGTACCAGCACGCACTCCTCGCCCGGGCATCGAAAGATGAATTTGTATCGGATTTTATCCATTGCTCAATCCTCCTCCGGCCATCGCGAGCAGCGCGCCGATTTTGTCCCGGTACAAGGCGATCTCTCCGCGCACGCTCTCCAGCTCCGCGCAGAGCTCTTCCTCGCGCCGTGTCAGAAGCTTCAGCTCGCCCTCGATCGCGTCGAAAAAATCGATATCGTCCCCGGCTCCATCAGGCCGGTATTCGCCCCCGGCTTCGCCGACAGAGCTGTCGGCGGAGTCGGCTGAGGGAGAGTCCCTCTCCGGTCCCGCACCGCGCGCGACGGCGATCCCGCGCCGGCGCATCACCGAAATACGATTGCCCACCGTCGACGCCGACCGTCCTAACGCCGCGCCGATCTCCGCGTTCGTGCGCCCGTCCGCCGCCATCCTGACGATCCGCGCCTCGTCCTCCGCCGTCCACGCGCTGCCAAGCCGCGTTTCCATCGGCCCGCAGTATTCCGGCTCGCCGACGGCGTCGAGGATCTCCTGTATCGTCGCCTTGGGGCACATATCGCGAAAGATCGCGAGCTGCGCCGCCTTGTCCCGGCAGTCCCGCCACTGTGCCTGCATCCATCCCCGGTCCACGCCATGAAATTTTGCGTCATCCATCCCGCGCCTCCTTAATCCGGCGAAAACGCCTGCCCGACCCCGGACGCCCAGTCCTCGTCCGGAGGAAACGCCAGCCGTATCAGCGCCTCCGGCACGTCCGAGAATTCCTCGCCCCGCACGCCGCACAGGAAGAAGTCCCCGCGGAAATCGTAATTCATGAACCGGTTGACCGGCAGATCGCGGATCAGCCCCTCTTCATTGC
>JAFYBI010000361.1 GCA_017540285.1 Clostridia bacterium
CGACCTTGCGGAAGAAGAAGTAGTCGAAATACAGGGTCTTGAGCGTGGAGTCATCGTGGCCGTCCGGCAGGCCGAGGGTCAGCTTGTGCGTGCCCTTGGTGAGCGGAATGGTCAGACCGGTGATGAACTGCTCGAGCTGCTTGTCTTCGTTCTCGTAGTCAAACTCGAGACGGACCCAGTCGGAATCGTCGACCTTGACGTTGGTTGCGCGCGGAACGGACTTTTCCCACGCCATCAGGCAGATGGCGATCTCATAGGTGCCGTCTTCCTTGACTTCGAACTCGACGGAATAGTCGCCCAGACCGTCGTTCTTCAGATAGACGTAGTAGGAGCCGTCGTTGCAGCGGGCATTGGACTCGCCCGCGACCCAGGTATCCTCGAATTCGATGTCCTGGGCGTCGGCATGCCAGTCGGGATCGTCGAAGGACGCGGTGAAGTTCTTGTTGGTCCAGTTGCCGGTTGCCGCCGCGGGAGCTTCACTTGCGGGTGCCGAGGCGCCGGAGCCGCCGACCAGCGTGACCACCGCGCCGTCCGTGTAGCTGCCGGCCCAGATGCCGCCGCCGAATTCGACGAGGTGGCTGTTGCCGTTGCTGTAATCCGTGGTGGTGTGCACGTTCGCCGCATAGTTCAGGATGAACTGGCTGCCTTCCTTGTAGGTGAGCATTTCGGTGCGGTCGAGGAAGGACCACGGAATCCCGAATTCGTAGTAGATGTGGTTGGTTTCCGCGTCACGGCGGACCGCATACTTATAGGGGCATTCGTCGAACCAGAGATTGTCCGCGCTCGAGTCCTTGATGTCCGCCGGGCTGCAGACCTTCCAGACCTGGATGTCCTCGTCCGCCAGCGCGATGCCGATCTCGAAACGCTGGTCATCCGTCCACGTGCCGTCCGCGGTGCCGAGAAGCGCCACATAGCCGGCCGGGCCGATGCCCATGTCGATGGCCTGTACGTCGAAGATGGGCTCATATTCGGGCGTCAGGACGTCGAGCAGCATGTAGAAGTTGTTGTCGTCCCAGGCCGTGTAAGCCGTGCCGGAGATGCTCTTATCCGCGTCGTAATCGGTGCGGAAGCCATCCATGCCGTAGAAGTCGGACAGCTTGGCGTAGCCGTCGTCGATCTGGCCGTCCATGACGAGCGGGGAAGCGGTCTTCGGGATCTGGAGGCTGCCGTCCGCGCCTTTCTCGACGGTCGCACGTCCGGCAGGAGCAGCAGGCGCGCCGGAGCCGGTGGGAGCCGCAACGAGGGTGACGATGCCGCCCATGTCATAGATGTCGTTCATCAGGCCCTGGCCGTACTGAACCGTATTGTAGCTCGAGTCGTTCATCCAGGTGATGATGTAGTTGAAGAACCACTGGTGGCCTTCGGTGAAGGAGACCTGGCCGGTGCGGTCGATCTGGTCCCAGGGCATCTTCACTTCGTAATAGGTCCACGTGCCGTCGTTCGACACTTCAAAGTCGAAGGGGCAGGTGTCGTAGATCGCGTACGCGCCGGAGTTGTCGCGGTACTGCTCCACGACGGACCCGGTATACTTCCATTCCTTCGTGTCCTCGATGGAGCGGTTGAACGAGCACTGCATGACGTAGAGGTCATTTTCCGGCAGGTCGTTCACGGGAAGCGTCGCAAGGAGGGAGAGATACATGGAAGAGTAGTTCGATCCGGGCGGGTCCGCTTCGCCGTTCTGCGGGAAGTAGTCCTCCTCGGCAATCTTGAAGAACGCGTAGAAGTTGTCCGCGTCCCAGGTACCCCACGCCTCGCCCTTGGCGTCGTGACCGAAGTCGGCGTTGTCGTACCACTCGTCCTCGTTCGGACTGTAGAAATCGTGGATCTTGACATAGCAGTCATCCAGCTTGGCGTCGATCACCGGCGGGGTATTCGTTCCCGGGAGCTGGATGTCGTCGTATGCGTACGCGGCAGCCGCGAGCAGGACTGCCATGAGCGCGCACAGGACGATCAGGCTGATTCTTTTCATCGTTTCCTCCTGTTTTTCGCATATTCATGCGGATTTACAATTTCCATTATACACGTTCGGGAGGTGTTTGTCAATAGATTTTTCATGGAGAGCGGGAGGTTTTTTGTGCATGATGCATCCCGGCGGGAAGGATTGCTCGGAGAAACTGGGACAAAACCGTCAAAAAGCGGAAGACGCGGAATTTCCGCCCGCCTCTTGCAAAATCCGCCGCCGCGCGGTATAATAAGGGCAATCACAGCCGAAAGCGAGGCGAAGACATGCAGAAACTCTTGACCGGGGCCGCTTATCACGGCAACCGGATGCTTCATCACATGGAGGCGGATCTGCGCGACATGGCGGACCACCACATGAATCTTGTCGTCCACATGCTCTCCCACACGGACTGGGACCGTCACTGCCGCGTCATGCGCGAGGCGGTCGGGCTTTCTCAGGAGGCGGGGCTCGAGGTCTGGATGGACAACTGGGGACTCGGCGGACCTCCCGGGGACAAATCGCACTTTCTCTCGTACCACCCCGAGGCGCATCAGATCTATTCGAACGGCACGCCGGATCCCGTGCGGGCATGCCTCAGACAGCCGTCGTTCCGGCAGTTCGTGCACGAGTGGATCGACACCGTGGCGTATACCGGCGCGAAAACCATCTTCTGGGACGAGCCGCACCTGCCCGTGAAGAACGGCGCGTATTCCTGCGCCTGCCCGCTGTGCCGGAAAGCGTTCGAGGAGCGGTACGGACGCCCGATGCCGGAGACGATGGACAAAGACGCCGAAGAATTCCGCATCGGGACCATCGCCGACTATTTCCGGGACATCTGCTCCTATGCGGCGTCGAAGGGATTGGAAAACGCCGTCTGCGTCATGCTCGGCGAGGATATCGGCATCAACCTCTCCACCCTCGACCGCATCGGGGACATCCCGGACCTCCACAACATCGGCAGCGACCCGTACTGGGGATACACGGGCGTCAATCCCTACGAATTCGTCTACCGCGGCGCGAAGAAGACCATCGAGGCGGCCGAACGCTTCGGCAAGGCGCACAACGTCTGGATCCAGACCTACGCGACGCCGCGCGGCCGGGAAGAGGAGATCGTCCAGGCAACGGAGGCGGCATACGACGCTGGCGCGCGCACGATCATCGCGTGGGGGTACTTCGGCTCGATCTCGAACGACTACGGCGCGGAGAATCCCTATCTCGTCCGGGCGAAGACGAACCAGGCCTTCGAGCGGATCTGGGGGTTCGAGAGAGACCGCATCCTCGCCGAGAACCGCGCGAGAGTCCGCGGCTGACGGATTTGTATTCTCAGCGATCCTTCATAGTTCTTTTATGGATTTTTCATCCCCGGATGCTTGCAACGCCGGGGATGATGTGTTATAATACGCATACATGAACTTTTTGAAGATAAAAGTATCGCGGCATGCGGCAATGCGGAGGATGGGCACGGATGTGGAAGACGAAGAATCAGCGGTGGAAAAAGCTCGATAACGCGGCGAAGATATTCCCCTCCATCGCGCACGCCGAGGACCCGGAGATCTTCCGCCTCTCCTGCGAGCTCGCACAGGAAGTCGACCCGGACGCCCTCACCCGCGCCCTCGACTGCGCTCTCGAGGAATTCCCGGCGTTCACGGACACGATCCGCCGCGGCGTGTTCTGGTATTACCTCGAACCCACGGGGATCCGGCCCGTCGTGGAGGAGGAGCACACCCACCCGCTCTCCCCGCTCTACACGGACGACGGCGGACCGCTCTTCCGCGTGACCTACTACCGGAAGCGCATCAGTCTCGAGCTGTTCCACGCGCTTGCCGACGGCACGGGAGCTCTCGTTTTTTTCCGGAATCTCGTGGAGAATTACCTCGCCGAGGCGCATCCCGGGCTCTATGAAAAGAGCATGGTCGAGACGCCGGACGTGACGGAGCGCGAGCAGGAGGCCGACGGCTTCACCGAGCACTTCAAACGCGGCGTCGGGAGCCCTCTGAACTTCGAATTCCTCGGCGACCGCGGCAAGCAGAAGCGGGTGTATCACTTCGCCGAGCGCAAGACGCCCGATCTGCACCAGACCGTGACGGAGGGGTGGGTCAGCGTGTCGAAGATCCATGCGGCGGCCAGGGAAGTCGGCGCGACGGTGACGGAATACATCTGCGCAGAGCTCATCCTCGCGATCCGGGAGACGATGGCGCCGGCGGAGCGCAGAAAGTCCGTGGCCGTGGCGATCCCGGTCAATCTGCGCCGGTATTTCGATTCCGACACCATGCGCAATTTCTTCGGCATCATTCAGGTGACCTACGATTTCTCCGCCGAGGGGGAGCACAACGTCGCGCGCGTCGCGCAGTCCGTGAAGGCGTCCTTCGACGCGGAACTGACGCAGGAGAACATGGAAGAGAAGATCGCCTCGCAGGTGAAGATGGAGCGGCATCCCGTCGTCCGCTTCTGCCCGCTGTTCCTGAAGGACTTCATCATGCGGAGCCTGCAGAGCGTCTCGATGAAGCGGCGGACCATCGCGCTCTCGAACGTCGGGCGGATCTCGATGAACGAGCCCTTCGCCGGCGCGATCGAACGCTTCGACGTCTTCAATTCGAGCTCGTCCAGGCAGCTCTGCCTCTGCTCGTTCGGCGACAGGATGACCCTGACCTTCGCGTCGGTCTTTGCGGAGCACGACGTCGAGCGGGCGTTCTTCCGGCGGCTCGCGAAGGTGGACGGGGACATCGTCGTCGCGGCGAACTACCTCGGAGAGTGAAAAAGCCATGAAGCAGATCTACGAAGAATACAAGCGGATCGCCGTGGAGCAGTCCGCCCGGGACTTCGGCTGTGACCCGGAGGCGTTCGGGGCGGACGAAAACCGCTTCCTCGTCTCGGGTCTTGCGGAGGGTGCGCGGGTGTATTGCCGCCGGCCGGTCCTCTTTGAGATGGCGACCTACGGAAAAAACACCGTCGCGGCGGGCAGGGAGGACCTGATCGCCGCCGCCCGGGAAGCGCTCGGGGACTGCGAGGCGCCCTACGGACCCTTCCGTCCGGAGAATCTCGCCGAACTGGACCGACAACTCCGGCAAAGAGGCGCAAAGCTCGGTTACGCGAGCCACTATTTCCTCCCCGATCCGGCAGCCGCCGCGGCCTTTGATATCCCGTGCCCGTTCCCCGTGCGCCTGCTCGGACCGGCTGAATTCGCCGCGCTGTACGTCCCGGAATTTCCGAACGCCCTCAGCGCGAAACGCCCGGAATGCGACCGGCTGGCCTGCGCCGTCGACGACGGGGACCGTGTGATCGCGCTGGCCGGGATCTCGGAGGACTGCGCGGCGATGTGGCAGATCGGGATCGATGTGCTCCCCGCATACCGCGGACACGGCATCGGTCCCTGCCTCGTGAACCGTCTGACCCGCGAGGTCCTTTCGCGCGGCCCTCTGCCGTTCTACAGTGCGGCGTGGGCGAACGTCCGCTCGATGAAGACCGCCGAACGCGCGGGATACCGCATGGCGTGGACGCAGGTCGCCGCCGTGCCGCTCGCGTGAATATCCTTAATTGATTCGCAAACCTATTTGATCGGAGTTTTTGCCATGCAGAAATGTCCTGCCTGTGATATCGCCGTCGACGGCGCGCGCAAACGCTGTCCCCTCTGCGGGAGGGTGATGGGTGACGCGCCGGAGGGCGGGGAATCGACGGGAGTCTTTCCCCTCGTCCCCGTGAAGCGGACGTATGATCTGATCTTCCGCATCTCGACCTTCGCGGCGATCCTCATCCTCGCGGTTGTGAACATCATTCACAACCTCTGGCTCCCGCACATGCCCATTTACATGACCCTCACCCTCGCGACGGTATGCGCCTGGATCATCGTCAACGTCGGCGCGCGCAAGCGGAAGAACATCGCCAAGGGGATCCTCTGGGAGGGCGTGATCGCCGTCCTGCTCTGCCTCCTCTGGGACCGTCTGAACGGCTGGTACGGCTGGAGCTGGGGCTATGTGCTGACGACGGTCCCGGCGGTGCTCGCGGTGTTCTATTTCATCATGGGCATTGCGGATTCGCGCCGGATGGGGACCTACGCCGCGTACTTTGCCGTCACGCTCATCGGCACGGCGGCGGTGGCGGTTCTGTACTTCACCGGCAAGATGACCGGGCTGTACCGCCATTTCGCCGTGATCTCCATGAGCGTGAGCGGACTTCTCCTCGCCGCGCAGGTCGTGTTCCGCGGGAAGCATTTCCTGTCGGAACTGGAACGGTGGATGCATGTCTGACGAAAGGAAGAGGTTCGGAAAAATGAAGGTGCTGATCGTCATGTCCGGCGTGGATTTCGAGGCGTTCGGGCTGAGGACCTCGCTCGAGCTCTTCGGCGCGCGGGTGTTCCTTTTGCCCGTCGGACGCCCGAAGCATTTTCTCGACGCGCTCGCCGGACGATCCGGCTTTCCCGAGCCCGACGCGGTGATCCTCTCGGGTCACGGGGACGGCGGCGCGTTCCTCATGCCCGAGCTCGCGGATTTCCTCTATGAGCCGGACGAGCCGCGCGGCCCTCTCGGACCGGAAGATCTCAGCGGGAAGATCGCCCTCGGGGAGAAGATCATCGTCTCGACCGGCTGCGATACCGGGTTCCCGCAGACGGCGGCGGTCTTCGCGGAGGCAGGCTGCTTCTATGCGGCTCCCGCGGATTCTCCCGAAGGGAGCGCGGCGTACTTCTGGACCGTCCGGTTTTTCTACGGCCTGCTGTTTTGCGGGATGAGCCCGTCTGAAGCGGCTAAAGCGGCGTCCTCGACCGACGCGGAGTGCGCGCAGTTCGTCTGGCGGGACGGCCGTACACCGAAAAATAATCCTCGGAAAATTCGCCGATTCCCTTGCATTTGCCCCGGCCCGGTGCTATAATGAAACCGTTCAGAAAAGGGGCCCTCCCCCGACCAGAAAGGACGAGCGTCATGGAAAACAAATGCACGATCAACGTATTCAGCTACAATATCTGGACCGACAACGGAAACCGGCAGGGAAGCGGTTCTTTTGCCGCGCGGATCCCCCTGTTCCGGGAGAAATTCCTCGCCTACCGCCCCGATCTGATCGGTTTTCAGGAGACCATGCCCTATCAGCGGCAGTGGCTGATGGACAACCTCGACGGCTTTGAGGTCGTGGGCGTCGGCCGCGGCAAAAACTACGACAACGAATCGAACGTCATCGCCTACCGCAAGGACCGCTTCGATCTCGCCTTCCTCGAGACCTTCTGGCTCTCCGACACGCCGCATCAGCCCGGCTCTCGCTTCTCGACCGACCAGAGCGACTGCCCGCGCATCTGCACGACGGCGACGCTCCGCGACCGGGAAAGCGGACTTCTGTTCCGCCATTACAACACCCATCTCGACCACGTCGGCGCGTTTGCCCAGGCGCAGGGCGTCTCCCTGATCCTCAACCGCATCGCGAACGACTACGAGGTGAATCCCCTGCCCGTGGTGCTCACCGGCGACTTCAACGTCACCCCGGACAGCTATGTTTACAAATCCGTCGTGGGATTCAAAGGGCTGGCCGATCCGCTCGTCGACGTGACGGCCGGCATCCCGATCTCCTTCCACGGCTATCACCCGGAGCGCGGACACGGCTCGAAGATCGACTTCATCTTCACGAACCTGCCGTACGTCGAAGGTTCCGCGTTCGCGGCGACGGACGGACGGGACGGAGAATACCTCTCCGACCACTATCCGGTCGGCGCGACCCTCTCGACGAACCTCTGACCTCCCAAGCCCCGGGCTTGAGAAAGGAAACCTTTCATGAAAGGCATGAAGTGCCCCTCCTGCGGATACGAAGACAGCAAGGTCATTGACAGCAGACCTGTCGAAGAAAACAACAGCATCAAGCGGCGCCGCGAGTGCCTGTCCTGTCACGCGCGGTTCACGACCTATGAGATCATCGACCAGACCATCCCGGTCGTGTTGAAGAAGGACGGGTCGCGGGAGCTTTTCGATAAGAACAAACTCGCGGCGGGGCTGTACAAAGCCTGCGAGAAACGCCCCGTGGACGCGAAGACCGTGGCCGACGAGATCGAAGCCGCGGTACTGGGCAGCATGAAGAGCGAGATCACCTCCCACCGGATCGGCGAGATGGCGATGGAAAAGCTCCGCCAGCTCGACCCGGTCGCCTACGTGCGCTTTGCTTCCGTTCACCGCGAATTCAAGGATATCGACACCTTCATGCGCGAGATCTCGGAGCTGAAGCAGGAAGAAGAAAAGAAAACAAACGAATGACGAAGAGCGGATCGCGAAGAGACGATAAAAGCCGGCGCGGCCGGTTTTCGCCCCATTCCTTCCCGCTCCGCGCTTCCGTATCCGTTTGAATCGAAAAAGGAAAGACAAATGTACCTATATATCGTCCGCCACGGTTATCCGATCTACGGCCCCGTGGAGCAGCTCACCGACGTCGGGCACAGGCAGGCGCGCGCGCTCGTGGACCGGATGGTCAAAAGCGGCATCACGAAGATCTACTCCTCGCCCCTCCGCCGCGCCATCGAGACCGCACAGCCAACCGCCGACGCCCTCGGCCTCCCGATCGGGATCGAGCCGTGGTGCTCGGAGAATCTGGCGTGGTCCCGCTTCACCCGCGATCTCGGCAACGGACGCCGCACGTGGGTCTGGAACGTCGATGACATCGGCTCCTTTGTCCGCGGGGACAACCGCGACGCCGGGGACCGCTGGTATGAGATCGACGCGATGAAGACGATCGCCGACGGCCGGGACGGCTACGCGGCTCTGCAGCGGGAATCCGACGAATTCCTCGCGCGGCAGGGCTATGTCCGGGAAGGGAACGAATACCGGATCGTGGATCCGAACGACGAGCGGATCGCCGTTTTCTGCCATCAGGGCTTCGGGCTGTCGTGGCTCTCCCATCTGCTCCGCATCCCGCCGAACATCTTCTGGGCGGAGTTCGACATGACCCATACGGGCGTCACGCTCCTCTCGTTCGCCAACCGCAAGTGCGGAACGACCGTGCCGAAGTGCCTCTTCCTCTCCGATATGTCCCACCTCTACGCCGACGAATACGCCGACGCGCGGTATCAGACCCACCACCAGCTCTGAGCGGGCGCATGCGGCGGGAATCCTCCGTCTTTGAGGGGAATCCCGCCGTTTTTCTTCCCTCTTGACATTTTTGAATGACTGTGCTAAAATTGAAGTAATCGCGGACAGGAAGTCTGCATCCACCACGAAGGCGGGCCCTCAGAGAGGGGGATTCCGCCCTTTTTGAATCCGGAGGATCTCATGAAAACACTTTATCTCGACTGCGGCATGGGCGCGGCGGGCGATATGCTGACGGCGGCGCTTGCGGAGCTGCTTCCCGATCCCGACGCCTTTTTCGCGAAGCTGAACACGCTCGGCATCCCGGGCGTGGAATACATCCGGGAG
>JAFYBI010000362.1 GCA_017540285.1 Clostridia bacterium
CACCTGCGTCTGCTACGTGGTGATGATCGCGATGAATCTCTGTTTCCTGCGCGTCTACATGAAGGGCTGCGCGAAGCCGATCCTTTTCAACGTGGCGAAGACTGCCGCGGCGGCGCTCCTCATGGGCGGGGCGGCCTGGCTCGCGTTCATACCATCCGAAAAACTCCTCGGCGTGCGGATCGGCGGGCTCGTCTCCATCGCGTTTGCCGGGATCGTCTACGCCGCGCTGCTCTTCGTCTTCCGCGCCGTGACCCTGAACGAACTGAAAAACATCAAGAGAGGGGGCTGACCCCGCAAAGGAGGACAATATGAAATTCGATATCCGCGAAACCGCCCGGGAACGGGTCATTCTCTGCGCGCACCGGGGCATCTTCGGGGGGAACATCCCCTGCAACACCATCGCGTCCTTTGACTTCGCCATTGCCGAAGGCGCGGACATGGTGGAACTGGACGTTACCAAATCCGCCGACGGAGAACTCTTCGTCTTCCACCCCGGCATGGAACGGAGGCAGTTCTGCCGCGACGTCAGCATCCGGAAAATGAACGCCGCCGAAGTCCGGGAACTGAAACTCTGCAACGTGGACGGGGCGGGGACCGAGCTCGGGGTCAACACCCTCGACGAAGTCCTCGAACACCTGAAAGACCGGTGTTATATCAACATCGACAAATTCGGCGACTGCCCGGCCGATATCATCGCCTGCGTCAAGCGGCATGACATGAAGGACCAGATCATCCTGAAATGCTCCCCGAGAGAGGAAAATCTCGCGGTGATCGAGGCCTACGCGCCGGACATCCAGTTCCTGCCCGTCATCAAGGCGGACAACGGATGCCACGAAATGATGAAGCGGAAAAACATCAACTACATCGGCTCGGAACTGCTCTTCACCTCCGAGGAGGACGAAACCGCCTCCGAAGCCTACCGGGAGACCCTCCGCCGCGACGGCAAGCTCACCTGGGTCAACGCCATCGTGTACGACTACCGGGCGGTGCTGGCGGCGGGGCATTCGGACGACGCGGCGATCCTCGGGGATCCCGAATTCGGCTGGGGCTGGTGCGCCGACCGGTTTGACATCATCCAGACAGACTGGATCGGATCTCTCTCCCGCTACCTCGAAAAGACCGGAAGAAGATACAGAAAATAAAGAAAGGAACGGAGCCATGCGCAAAAGAAACGAGATCGCGCCGGAATACAAGTGGAACCTCGCCGACCTCTTCCCGACCCCCGAGGACTGGGAGATCCGGATGAAGGAGTGCGAAGCCATGCTCCCCTCCCTCGCCGCCCTGAAAGGCACCCTCGGCGAGAGCGCGGAAAGCCTGTACAAAGCCTACGAGACAATGAACGCCTTTGAGGAAAAGTTCTCCCTCGCCGGATCCTACGCGTTCCTCGGCAAGGCGCTGGACGGAGGGGACACCGCCTTCCTCGCCCGGTGCGACAGAGTAGACGCCCTCGGAGTGAAAGCCGCCGCCCTGACCGCCTTTGCCGAACCAGAGCTGCTGGCCATCGACGGGGAGACCCTCGCCGGGTTCATGAAATACCCGCCCCTCGTGAAGTACGCCCACATCATCGAAAACTCCGTGCGGCTGAAGGAACACACCCTCGACGAGAAGTCCGAAGGGATCCTCGCCAAATTCGGCAAGATCCGCGGCGTGCCCTCCGACGCCTATCATATCTTCACCAACGTCGAAATGAAGCTCCCCCCCGTCCACGACGAAAAGGGGAACGAGGCCGAACTCACCGCCGGGAATTTCCGCGCCTTCCGGGAGAACCCGAAGAAGGAAGTCCGCGACGAGGCGTTCCGCGCCATGTTCGGCACCTACGGCAGCTATATCGGCACCTTCGCCTCGATCTACGGCGGAAGCGTCAAGCAGGACAATCTGTTGGCCGACCTGCGGGGATATCCCTCCGCCAGAGCCGCGTCCCTCGCCTCCTCGAACGTCCCGGAATCCGTCTATGACTCCCTCATCGAAGCCGTCCACGCCGCCATCCCCGCGATGGAGAAATACCTCGATCTGCGCAAAAAGGCCCTCGGCCTCGGCAAAATCGACGTCTACGACCTCTATACCCCCATGGTGGCGGACATCGAATGGCCCATGCCCTACGATGAGGCGAAGCGTCTGGTCCTCGAAGCCGTGAAGCCCCTCGGGGAGGAATACCGCTCCGTGATCGCGAATGCCTACGACGAGAACTGGATCGACGTCTACGAGACCCC
>JAFYBI010000363.1 GCA_017540285.1 Clostridia bacterium
AGGGAGGTTGAACCTGAGGAGGGTGGATTCCCAAGGCGGGAAAGGCCTTGGGCGGCGGTGATTGACAAGATGGGCGGTCGGTTTCAAGCAGTGAAACCGGGGAGCCCTCTTGTCCGCCAGCCGCGCAGGCGAAAAAAACGAATGATTCAGCGAGTACATCCCCGCAAACGATAGTGCGCAGGCAAAACAAAAGTGCGTACCCGAGCGAGTACGCACTTTCCAATCTTGGTGAACGAACTTGCCGTAGGCGAGTTCGTCATGTGTCCCCGGGCACCGCCCGGCCAGCGGGGGCTCCCCGCACGGGCACCGCCCCAACTTTTTTATTCGTACATCCGGTACTTCGCGAGCGTTTCGCGATACGCCGCGAGCGGTCCGTCCGGCGATTCCAGCCCGGCGAGATACGACGCCGGATCGAAGCCCTCCCCGACGATCTCATCCGAGCCGAAGAGGTTGAAGAGAAAACTGCGGTGGCGGAATTCTTCCGGGTGCTGCCGCCGGATCAGCGTCAGGGCCATGACACCCGCGTCGAACGGCTTGTATGCCCTGCGGTCCGTCAGGTGGATCTGGATCCCCCGGCAGAGCTCGCCCGCGTACTTCGAGAACGTCGGCGTGAAGCAGGTCTCGCGGAAAAGACATCCCGGCAGATCCAGCGCGCGCAGCTCCCGGAGCAGGCGGGCGGAATCCAGCCACGGCGCGCCGAAGAGCTCGAACGGCTTGGTCGTTCCGCGGCCCTCCGAGACATTCGTCCCCTCGAAGAGGCAGGTCCCGACGTAGATCAGCGCGCAGTCCACGGAGGGCAGGTTCGGCGACGGGTTGACGAGCGGCAGGTCGCCTTCGTCGAAGAACAGGGAGGACGTCACGCCGCGGCACGGGACCACCGCGAGATCGCAGCCGATCCCGTGGACGTCGTTGAGGTATTTCGCCAGCTCGCCGATCGTGGCCCCCGTCCGCGCGGGGATCGGGAACCGCCCGACGCCCGAAGCGAACCGGGGATCGAGAAGGTTGCCCTGCGCCTCGCATCCGATGAACGGCGGACGGTCGAGCACCCGGACGGGTACGCCGTGCGCCGCGCAGACCTTCATGCAGTCCGTGAGGGTGTACTGAAACGTATAATACCGCGAGCCGATGTCCTGGATGTCGAAGAGGAGGCAGCCGAGGGAGGCGAGCACCTCTTCCGCCTGCGCGCGTCCCGGCCCGTAGAGGGAATGGACGGGAAGCCCGGTGCCCTCATCGGTGTATGCGTCGACGACGGCCCCGGCCTGCATCTCCCCGCGGACGCCGTGCTCGGGCGAGAACAGCGCGGTGAGGGGGATCTTTCCGATCAGCCGCTCGTACACCGGGTCGCCGGCTTTGGTGATCCCGGTGGGATTCGTCACCATGCCGACGGAGGGGTATGCCGCGAGGTCCGCGAGCAGGTCCGGGGAGTCCAGCAGCACGTCCGCGCCGGCGAAGATCTCACGCTTTACCATGACGTGGTACCCCAGCGCGTGTCGAAACCGAGGGCGCGGTCGGCTTCGGTGAGGCAGACGTTGTGGAAGATGCGGCGGTCGCGGAAGAACGGCCCCCGGTTGTCGCGCCCGTAGTGGACGGAGTTTGTCAAAAGGATCATCGTCGTTCCCGTCGCGGCGTCGCAGTAGATCGACGTGCCGGTGTAGCCGTTGTGGCCGTAGGAGCCGGGAGAGGTGAACTCGCCCGACGCCGAGAGGTCGTAGCAGTGCAGCGAGAAGCCGAGGCCGCGATCTTCGCCGAGGCCGGGCGTCCAGTTGTGGACCGCCATCTCGAAGGTGCGGCGGTTAAGGAAGCGGGTCCCGCCGATCGTGCCGCGTCCGGAGAGCATCATCGCGAAGCGGATCATGTCGTCGAGGGTCGCGAAAACGCCCGCGTTGCCGGACACGCCGCCGAGGAAATGCGCGTTTTCATCGTGGACGTGGCCGCAGATATAATACCCCGTGTGCGCGGAGAGCTCGGTCGCGGCGATGTCGCCGAAGCATCCGGGCGTCTCAAGCGGGTTGTAGCACGCCGCCGTCATGCCGAGGGGGGAGAAGACCAGCTCTTCGGCGAGGCGGTCGAGGGTCGTCCCGGCGATGCGCTCGAGGATCTTCTGCAAGAGGATGTACCCCATGCAGCTGTACCGGACCTGTTCCCCGGGCTTTCCGAGGGGATCGGAGTGCAGGATCGTGAAGAGGGCGTCGTCGGGGGACTCGCACACGTTGTACAGCGGGATGTGCGGCGAGAGCCCGGAGGTGTGCGTCATGAGGTGGCGCAGCTCGACGTTCGGGTAGTTGCCGACGTCGTCGAGGAAGCGCCAGAGGGAGTCGTACGGCGAGAAGGCCCCGTCCTCCATCAGGCGCAGCGCGACCATGGTGGTGGAGACGAGCTTGGTGACGGAAGCCATGTCATAGAGGGTGGAAAAACTGACGGGCTTCGGGTCGGGATGCTCGAGGACCGTGCCGCTGTAATCCTGCCGGTTGCCCGCGCAGAAGCGGAGGAGGACGCGGTCCCCGTTGACGACGGCAACGGACGCGCAGGAATACTGCTTCCCGACGCGCTCGACCACGCGCTGGACGGTCTTCTCGAACGCGTCCGCGGTGGGCAGGGGGGTGGAGAGAAAGGGAATGGACATGGGGGCCTCCTTTTTATGAGCCTGAGGAGTGAAGAGCGGCAAACGGAGGGATCACGCGCGGATCCCGGCTTCGACGGCACGTGCGACGCGGCCGTCCGACGCGGCAAGGAGGGTTTCGGCAGCGCTTTTCGAGACGCCGCAGAGACCCATGACGAGGGCGGTTTTGACTTCTCCGCCGGACGCGGCGAGCAGGCGTTTCGCTTCGTCCTCCCCGCATCCGACGCCGGTCACGAGGATGCGGAGCGCGCGGGCGACGAGCTTCTCGTTTGTCGCGCGGACGTCGACCATCAGATTGCCCCACGTCTTGCCGGAGAGGATGAAGGCGGTCGTCGAGATCATGTTGAGGATCATCTTCGTCGCGGTCCCGGCCTTCATGCGCGTCGATCCGGCGATGACCTCGGGGCCGGTGACGGCTTCCGCGGCCATGCCGGGGGAGGCGAGGGCGGAGATCGCGGCGTTCGGGGTGCAGGCGACGGATCCCGTGCGGCATCCAGAGGCGCGCGCGTATTGCAGACCGCCGACGACGTAGGGGGTCCTGCCGGAGGCTGCGATCCCGACGACGGTATCGTCCTTTGTGAGGCGGAGCGCGGCGAGATCCTCGGCGGCGAGGGTGAGGGAGTCCTCGGCCCCTTCGACGGCGCGGAACATGGCGTTGATCCCGCCCGCGAGCAGGCCGATCACCATACCGTCCGGGGCGCCGAAGGTCGGGCGGCATTCGACGGCATCGAGCACGCCGAGCCTGCCGGAGGTCCCCGCGCCGAGGTAGATGAGGCGGCCGTCCGCGGCGAAGGAATCGGCGGCGGATGCGGCGATCGCGGCGACGGCGGGGAGGGCGGCATTCACGGCGTCGGCGACGGTGCGGTCGGCGGCGTGGATGAGGGAGACGATGCCCTGTGGGGGGAGGGTGTCGATGTTTTTCGTATCCGGATTGACGCGCTCGGTTTCAAGCGCGGAGAAATTTTCGTTTGGCATATAAAAGTCCTGACTTTCTTTCGCTGCCGCGGAGTCCGCGGAGACAAATGACGAACTCGCCTTCGGCCGAAGGGGTCCGGGGCGTTTGTGAAGCCTGCCTCGGCAAGTTCGTTCACCAATTTTGAGATTGCGTATCTGAAAAGATACGCCTTTTCTTTTGCTTGCGCGCTAACGCTTGCGGATTGTATATCGACCAAGTCGATTGTTTTTTTGTCCTTCCGGACGGGACCCAAGAGGCTTCCGCGGCCAGCCTCTTGGGGATCACCGCCGCCCAAGGCCGTTCCCGCCTTGGGAATCCACCCCTGCCTCAGGTACAACCTCCCTTTTCATTCGGAAGCGTTGTCCAATCTCAGCTAAACTATGTCATTTCAGGATTA
>JAFYBI010000364.1 GCA_017540285.1 Clostridia bacterium
GAGGGTCCTCTTGTCCGCCAGCCGCGCAGGCGAAAAAAACAATCGACTTGGTCGATTCATCCCCGCAAACGATAGTGCGCAGACAATAGAAAAGACGTACCTTGTTCAGGTACGCACAATTCAATATTGGTGAACGAACTTGCCGAAGGCGAGTTCGTCATTTGCCCGCAGGGGCCCCCTGCACGGACTCCGCGGCCCGGCGCGCAGACGGGATGAAAGGACTGCGTCCTTTTTCTTCGCGCGGAAGAAAACCCTCTCCCGCGCTCTTGCATTTCCCTTTTTCATCTGCTATAATATAGCACAGAAAGAAACAGGAAAAGCCGGGGGACGAACTCCCCCGCGAATCCCTATGACTGCACGCTTCAAGAATCTCTTCGGAGAGCAGCCGATCGAGGAGACCTTCTCCATCCGGTTCTCCACCCGCTCCCTCCTCGCCCTGATCCTCCCCCTCATCGCCGAACAGTTCCTGTCCATCCTCATGGGGATCATGGATTCCATCATGGTCTCGTCCCTCGGCGACGCCTCCGTCTCCGGCGTCTCGCTCGTGGACATGATCTTCATCCTCTTCATCAACATCTTCGGCGCACTGGCTACCGGCGGCGCCGTCATCGCCTCCCGCTGCATCGGCGCAAAGCGTCCCGATCAGGCGACGAAAAGCGCGGGCGCGCTCATGGTCATCTCCCTCGCGGCCTCTCTTCTGATGCTCGGCGTCGTGGCCGTCTCGGATACCGCCCTCCTGCGCCTCCTCTACGGGTCGATCGAGGACGACGTCATGGAAGCCTCGACCGTGTACATGCGCACGACGATGCTCTCCTTCCCCTTCATCGCGCTCTATTCCGCGTGCGCCGCGCTCTTCCGCTCGATGGGGAACTCGAAGATCACCATGATCGCCTCCACTGCCGCCAATCTTCTGAACGTAGCGGGGAACGCCGTCGCGATCTTCGTTCTGCACTGGGGCGTCTTCGGCGCGGCTCTCTCGACCGTCGTCTCGCGCGGGCTCCTGATGCTCTTCTTCCTCATCCGCATCGCGGACAGGCGACTCGACATCCATCTCGATTACCGCGCGCTCTTCACCGTGCCGCCGGACGGCAAGCTTGCCCGGAGCATCCTCGGCGTCGGGCTGCCCGGATCGCTCGAGAGCGGCACCTTCCAGCTCGGGCGCATCCTCGTCCTCTCGATCATCTCCACCTTCGGCACCGCGCAGATCACCGCCAACGCCGTCGCGAACAACATCGATACCTTCGGCGTCATGTCCGGCTTCGCCTTCAACCTCGCGATCATCACGGTCGTCGGGCAGTGCGTCGGGGCGGACGACTGGCGCGCGGTCCGGTACTACGCCGCGAAGATGATCCGCATGAGCTACGCCGCGTTCGTCGCCTTCAACGCGATCCTCTTCGCGTGCCTGCCGCTCCTCCTCCGTTTATATCAGGTTTCCGATGAAGCCGCCTCCCTCGCGCTGATCCTCATCTTCATCCACAACGGCTCCGCGATCCTGCTCTGGACGCCGTCCTTCGTCACCCCGAACGCGATGAAGGCCGCGGGCGACGCGCGGTTCGTCATGATCGTCGCCGTGGTCTCGATGTTCGTCTTCCGCGTCGGCGGGTCCGTCATCCTCGGCAGTCGGCTCGGCATGGGCGCGATCGGCGTCTGGTGCGCTATGGTCGCGGACTGGATCGTGCGGTCGGCGGTCTTCGCGGTGCGGTGGAGAAGGATGCTGCGGGCGCACGAAACGGCGGGAGCGAATGCAGAATGAAGAATTGAGGAAGAAATCCGTTCCGGATTTCAAAGAATTATATTCGTTTTTCATTCTCTTTCACCCACCGCCCATTATGGGAGAAGTACGTACACCCCCTCTTTATAAAGTTCTTTGCGGAGCTTTCTTTCAAGAAAGCGACCGTATTTCC
>JAFYBI010000365.1 GCA_017540285.1 Clostridia bacterium
GAACGGCCTTGGGCGGCGGTGATTGACAAGAGGGCGGTCGCGGAGCCCTCTTGTCCGCCGTCCGCGCAGGACAGCCAATCAATGGGAGAAAGCTCCGCAGAGCTTTCTCTGACCTTTTCCTCTCCTGCACGGATAGTGCGGATTCATGAAAGCCGCGCAGAAAAAAGAAAGGCGTACCTTGTTCAGGTACGCACTTTCTATTTCGCTTATTTCTCGATCGCTGCCTTTCGGCTCATGATCCGGTGCAGGCGGTCGAGGTCGAACTTGATCCGGCGGTCGAACGCGTAGATGCCGTTCTTCTCCTGATACACGTCGGTGAGCTGCGTGTAGCAGAACGCGCACATCTTCGGGTTGTCGAGCAGGACGTTGACGAGGCCCTCGAAACGCTCATAGAATTCTTCGAGGCTCTTCGGCGCCTGACCGTAGCCCCACGCGGCGGACGGATCCTCGTCGATGTTCCAGTACGTGCCGCCGAATTCGGAGACGAAATACGGCTGGCCCTCGTACTTCTCGTGATCCGGGTTGTTCACGAAGACCTTGCCCTCGCCCGTGATGAGCGGTTCGAACGCCTTTCTGAACGTCTCGGGATTCTGGTCGTAGTTGTGGACGTCGTAGATGTCGGTGATGACATGGACGTACCCGGAGGTGTCGATGATCGGACGCATCGGATCGAAGTCGCGCGTCGCCTGATACATCACGCGGAAGAGATCCTTGTTGCGGCCCCTGCCCGTCTCGTTGAAGGGACACCAGCCCACGACGGACGGATGGTTGTAGTCGCGCTCCAGCTCGGTGAGCCATTCGGGCAGGATCGAGAGCAGCGCGGCCGGGTTCGATTCGTCGAGGCCCCAGTTCGGGAATTCGCCCCAGAGCAGGTAGCCGAGGCGGTCTGCGTGATACAGGAACCGCGGCTCGAAGACCTTCATGTGCATCCTCGCGCCGTTGAAGCCCGCCTTCTTCGAGTATTCGATGTCGCGGATGAGATCGGCGTCGTTCCCCGGCGTGTAGATGCCGTCCGGGAAGTAGCCCTGGTCGAGCACGAGGCGCTGGAAGACCGGCTTGTGGTTGATCTCGACGGCGTAGCCGTTGATCGCGACGGAGCGCATGCCGAAGTAGGAGACGACCTCGTCGGCGCCCGCGGTGACCTTCAGGTCATACAGGTTCGGCTCGTCGAGCGACCAGAGCTTCGCGTCCGGGATCGCGACGGAGAACTGCGCGAACTTGCCGAGGACCGGCGCTTCGGTGCATCCGACGTCCTCACCCGCGAAGGAAGCGACGGCTTTCACGCTCTTCACGCCGGAGTTGGCGCCCTCGAGCGTGACGAGCACGTCGATCTTGCCCGCGTCGATGTCGGGGGTGATCTTGATGTTCTTCACGTAGTTGTTCGGAACGTATTCCATCCAGACGGTCTGCCAGATGCCGGTGCAGCGGGTGTAGTGGCAGCCGGAGTTGTAATAGCTGTAATAGACCTGCTTGCCGGTCGGCTGGAGGTTCGAATGGCCGTTGTCCTCGGCGAAGACGGAGATCACGTTCTCGCCGTCCTCGAGGAATTCGGTGGCGTCCACGGCGAACGGGGTGTAGCCGCCGCGATGGGTCCCGGCCAGCTTGCCGTTGACGCGGATCTCGGCATAGTAGTCGACCGCGCCGAAGTGGATGAGGACGCGCCCGCACCGGCGGCACCAGTTCTCGGGCAGGGTGACGGTCCGGCGGTACCAGACGGCGGGAATGAAGTCGACGTATTCGATGCCGGAGAGCTTCGATTCCGGGACGAACGGGACGACGATCTCGCGCTCGTACTTCGGGGCCTCCCACATCTTGCGCTCGCGGCCGGAATTGCCGAAGTCAAAGGCAAATTCCCAGGTGCCGTTGAGGTTGATCCAGCTCTCGCCGCCGCGCACCATCGTCGGGCGGGGATATTCGGGTCTCGGGATGGACATGATTGTACCTCCTTGGATTGGTTGGATGGATTTCGGGACGGCAGAAGGGGACGGGTGCGGCGGAGAGCTGCCGGGCAGATCTCCGTTTCACGCCGGAAACCGTTTGGGGGATCGCGGCGCCGCGTCTTCTCTCTTCCCTTCTGCCCATTCGACAGAACAGGCGGGAAAACAGCCTTTTTCTCTGTCCTCCCGCCTGATACGGCATTGGATTATTCGGCGTCAGCCGGCGCGTCGGGTTCTGCCGGCGCTTCGGCAGGAGCTTCCGGTTCGGCGGGAGCTTCCGGTTCCGCAGCAGGAGCTTCGGCTTCGACGGGCGCTTCTTCCGCAGGAGCCTCTGCCTCGACGGGAGCTTCCTCAACGGGGGCTTCCTCTTCGGCAGGCGCTTCCGGCTCTTCCTCCGCGATGGCTTCGGCTGCTTCCTCGGCGGCGCGGGCCGCTTCCTGCAGGAGCTGGCGGATGGAGAGGCTGACCTTGTGGTTTTCGTTGTCGATCTGGGTGATCTTCGCGTTGACAATGTCGCCGACGGAGAGCACTTCATCCGGCTTCGCGATCTTGTGGTCCGCGATCTGGCTGATGTGGATCAGGCCGTCGCAGCCGGGGACGATCTCGGCGAACGCGCCGAACGGCATCAGGCTGACGATCTTGACCTCCGCGGTGTCGCCTTCCTGATACTTCTGGGTGAAGATGTACCACGGGTTCATCTCTTCGGTCTTGTAGCCGAGGGAGATGCGGCCGCGCTCGCGGTCGAAGCCCTTCACGTAGACGTGGATCTTGTCGCCGACGGAAACGACGTCGGACGGACGGCGGATGCGTCTCCAGCTGAGCTCGGAGGTATGTACCATACCGTCCACGCCGCCGAGGTCGACAAACGCGCCGAAATCGGTCAGGGACTTGACCTCACCGTCAAATTCCATGCCTTCCTGGATGTTGTTCCAGAACGCCTCTTCGCGGGCCTTGCGCTCTTCTCTCTGGACCGCGCGGATGGAAGCGTACGCTCTCTTTCTCTCGGGCTTGATCTCGATGATCTTGACCTTCTGGTCGGTCCCGACGATCGCGTTCAGGTCGCCGTCCTTCGGAATGCCGGTGAGGGACGCGGGGATGAACACGCGCACGGAGTTGAGGTTGATGATGACGCCGCCCTTGACCGCCTCGGTGATGCGGCCGGTGAGGGTCTCCTGGGATTCGCAGGCTTCGACGATCTTGTCCCAGTTGGACTCGGAGTCGACGCGGGTCTTATCGAGCGTCGCGATGCCGTCGACGTCGGAGACCTTGACGACCTTCGCGCGGACCGTGTCGCCGACCTTGAACAGGTCTTCGAGCTTGGCCTGCGGATCGTCCGTAGCCTTGTCGCGGGCAATGACGCCCGTGGTCTTCGCGCCGAGATCAACGTGGATTTCGGTGCCGGTGATCGCTGTGATGACGCCTTCGACGATTTCTCCTGTATTTAAAGTTTTGAAAGAAGATTCGAGAAGCTCCGCAAAGTTTTCGGTGTTCTCATTCATGGCTGCTAATACCTCCTGTATTAAACTGAACGGCGTCGACGCACCGGCAGTTATTGACAAATTTGAGATGGGTGGGACCGCCCGGCGAATTCGCTCCGCGGCATCCGGCGCCTCCTTCGGATCCGTGAGAAAGATCGTATGCGGACAGCGGGCGCGCGCGATTTCATAAAGCTTGGTGGAGTTGGAACTGTCCGGAGAACCGATCACGATCACGCAGTCGGAAGTGGCTGCGAGACGTGCGGTTTCCTCCTGCCGCAATTCGGTCACACTGCATATTGTATCAAAAATATCGGCGTTTGTATAGACCCTTTTCACAAAATTTATACTTTTTTTCCATTCTGTCAATTTTTGCGTCGTCTGCGCCGCGACAGCGATGCGTTTTTCACAAAAACGGGCGGAATTCTCAGAATTGACAAGGGTTTCGAGGGCCTCCTCGTCGCGGAAAACGGCTTTTTCGCCCGCCGCGCAGCTGAGGATCCCCTCGACCTCGGGGTGGGTCTCGTTCCCGAGGAGGAGAAAGACGCGTCCCTCTCCGGAATTCTCGCGCGCGATGTCCCGCACCTTCTTCACGTAGGGACAGGTCCCGTCGAGGAGGCGGAAGGCGGGATTGCGCCGGGCGCAGTCTTCGAGCCGGTCGAGGATCGGCTTCAGCTCCCCGTGCGCGCGGATGACGACGGTGATTGCCTCGCCGCCGTCCGCCCGCCGGATCACGCCGTCGACGTCATCCCGGGAGATCTCCCTCACGCCGTGCGCGCGGATGCGGGCGATGTAATAATCGTTGTGGATGATGCGGCCGAGGGTATAGATCGCCCGGTGCTCTTCCGGGTGCTCCCCGGCGCGGTGAAGCTCGGCCTCGAGGGCTCCGGTGGCGCGCTTCACGCCGAAACAGAAGCCGGCGTGCTCGGCGACGGTGATCTTCATGCGCGCGCCTCCCCGCCCTCTTCGAGACGCTCTTCGAGCAGATCGCAGATGCGGCCGAAGACCTTTTCGGAGGCCTTCCGGTACGCGGTCAGCGAGCCGCCCTGCCAGTCGAAGTCCTCATAGGGGATCGGCTTGCCGAAGACGACGGTGTTGCGGTGAAAGGCGCGCGTCTTGCCCTTGTTCCGGATGCAGACGGGGACGACGGCGGCGCGGGTATGGCAGGCGATCATGCCGACGCCGGGCTTGATCGGAGTCTTTCGCGGATCCTGCCAGGGGAAGCGGTGTCCCTGCGGGAAGATGCCGACGAGCTCGCCCCCCTCGACGAGGGAGATCGTGCGCCGGATGCTCGTGACATCGGAGCCGCCGCGGTCGACGGGATACGCGCCGAGCGCTTTGATGAGGGGCGCGAGCGGCGTGCCAAAGAGCTCCTTCTTCGCCATATACCTCACCTGGCGTCCCCCCGCGGCGGCGGAGAGCACGATGGGATCGGAGAAGGCGGTGTGGTTCGCGGCGAGGATCGCGCCCTCGGCCGGAAGGTTCTCCGCGCCGATGACCTCGATGCGGTACAGATGCCGCACGAAGGAGGAGAAGATTCTGTAAAAGCGGTCGTAAAAAGACATGGTTTTCCGTGAAATCAGGAATCGTGAATCGCGCCGGGCTGCCCCGGGCTCACGGTTCGCTTTTCGTCGTTCTCTCTGTAATGATCCCGCACACCCGCTCGACGCACTCCTCGATGGTGTAGTCGTCGCTCTCGAAGATCACGGCGTCGTCGGCCGGGCGGAGGGGGGCGATCTCGCGTTCGCTGTCCTGCTTGTCGCGGGCTTCGATGGCGGCGAGGACTTCCTCGTAGGTGACCTCGATGCCCTTTTCGCGCTGCTCCTTATACCGTCTCTCGGCCCTGGTGGAGGCGGCGGCGGTGTAGTAGATCTTCACGTCGGCGTCCGGCATGATGACGGTGCCGATGTCGCGCCCGTCCATGATGACGCCGCCGCGGTCCGCAAGGCTGCGCTGTTCGTCGAGCAGGAATTCACGGACGGCGGGGATCTTCGAGACGGCGGAGGCGTACCGGGACGCGTCCTCGGTGCGGATGCGGCTGCCGACCTCTTCCCCGCCGAGCGCGAGGATCTGGCGTCCGTCCTCGAAGGAGAGGGAGATCTCGACCTCCGGGAGTGTGGCTTCGACGGCGGCGGGATCGTCGGGATCGACGCCGTGTTCGAGCATGTAGAGGCCGACCGTGCGGTAGAGCGCGCCGGTGTCGACGTAGATCAGGCCGAGGCGCGCGGCGGCGAGCTTCGCGATGGTGCTCTTGCCCGCGCCGGACGGACCGTCGATCGCGACGTTGGGGAGCCTGACTTTCCTGGTCTTTTTCTTTTTCATATCGTCCATCCTCTTTTTCCGTTCCCCCGTGCTGAGGGAATGCGTATACTCATTCCGCGGAAAGGCGGGATCGGCATGGTTTGTCCGCGGTCATTCGCCCGCCGCCGAGAGCCCCGCGGCGTATCCCGTCGAGAACGCGATCTGGAGATTGAATCCGCCGGTGTAGGCGTTGACGTCGAGCAGCTCGCCGGCGACATAGAGGCCGGGGCGGGCCCTGACTTCCATCGTGCGCGGGTCGATTTCCCGCACGTCCGCGCCGCCGTTCGTGATGATCGCCTCGTCGATCGGGCGGAAATCAACCGGCGTGATGCGGAACCCGGACAGGGCACCCCCGATCGCCGCGCGCTCTTCCTTCGTCAGCTCCCCGGCTTTTTTGCGCGGATCGACGTCCGCCTGCCGGAGCACGAACGGGATGAGCGACTTCGGCATCAGATCCGCCGACGCGTTGATGAGATCCCGCGCCGCGTATTTCGCAAAATCCGACGCCAGCCGGCGGTCCAGCTCCTCCGGGGAGAGCGCGGGCTTGAGATCCACTGACAGCCGGTAGTCCTCCGGCGCGTGGCGCTGCATGTTCGCCGACGCCGAGAGCACGAGCGGCCCCGTCACGCCGAAATGCGCGAACATCATCTCGCCCATCTCGGAATAGACCATGTCCGCGGCGTGCATGGCCGTCAGCCGGACGTTTTTCAGCGTCAGCCCGGAGAGCGGGGAGAAGTCCTCCTTCGTCACGATCGGCACGAGCGACGGCCTGAGCTCCGTCACCCGCACGCCGAGCTTCGCGAGCATCCGGTGGCCGTCCCCGGTCGATCCCGTCGCGGGATAGGAGACGCCGCCCGTCGCGAGGATCACGCGGTCCGCCCGGATCGTTCTGCGCGCGCCGTCCGAGACGGCATGAACGATCCAGCCGCCCTCGGGGGACGCTTCGAGAGAGGTCACGCGGGTGTTATAGCGCACCTCTGCGCCCGCCTCCCGCATCCGCGCCACCATCGCGTCGCGCACGTCGGACGCCTTGTCCGAGACCGGGAAGACGCGCCGGCCGCGCTCGGTCTTGAGCGGCACGCCCGCGTTCTCGAAGAACGCCATGACGTCCGACGGACCGAAGCGGTTCACCGCGCCGAAGAGGAATTTCGGATTGCCGGTCGTCGCCTCGATCACTTCGCGCGCGGAGCAGTTGTTCGTGACGTTGCACCGTCCCTTTCCGGTGATCCGCAGCTTCTTGCCCGCATAGGGATTGCGCTCCAGGACGGTCACGTCCGCGCCGGATTCGGCTGCGGTGACGGCGGCGAGCATTCCGGCGGGACCCGCCCCGACGATCAGTACGTGTGGCATTTATTTGGTGTAGACCTGATACTCCTTCCAGACCGCTTCGAGCCGCTCGAGAGTATCGGTCACCTCCTCGTGTTTCTTTTTGCCGATGTAGGCGATGAGCGCGTTGATGAGGGACAGGGGCGCGACGAGGGAATCGACGAAGGACGCCATGTCGCTCTTCGCCACGAGGGTGACGTCCGCGTGCGCCGCGATGGGCGAGGAGGCGGAGTCCGTGACGGCGATGACCCCCGCGCCCAGCTTCGAGGCGTATTCCGTGGCGTTCACGATGCCCGTGGTGTAGCGCGGGAACGAGATCGCGATGAACACGTCGTCCCCGTGCATCTTCATGAGGTGCTCGAAGATCTCGCTCCCGCCCGCCGGGTGGATGAGACGCACGTTGTCGAAGAGGAGCTCGAAATAGTAGTTCATGAACTCGGCGAGCACCGCGGACGAACGCATGCCGAGGATATAGATGTTCTTCGCGCCGAGGATCATGTCGACGGCCCGGCGGAACGCGTCGCGGTCGATCTCCTCGAGGGTCGCCTTGATCCGCTCCGCGTCGTGGGAGAGGATGCGGTCGAGGACCTCGCCCTCCTCCATGCGGTGGTTCGCGGCGTGGATGCGCTCCACCGAGGTGAGGGAGACGCGGACGGTCTCGCGCATCTGCGCCTGCAGCTCCGGGTAGCCGGCATAGCCGAGCTCGCCGGAGAACCGCACGACGGTGGATTCCGACACGCCGACCTCCGCGCCGAGCGCCGCCGCCGTCATATAGGCTGCCTGGGCATAATGCTCCGATATATAGCGCGCGATGCGCTTCTGTCCCTTGGAAAGCGTGGGCATCGCCTCGTCGATGAGGGCGAGCAGATCGCTTTCGGGGTGATTTTTCCGGGGATGGTTCACGACGGTGCGCCGCCTTTCGTCCCGCCGTCCGGACAGCGCCGCAGCGGGAGATTCGATTATGATATTATATCACACGGACGGGGGAAAATCAAGAAGGGAATGATGAATAGTTGCCGGCGCGCGGGAAACTCCGCGGATCGCTGTCATATCCCGTCCGTACGGACGTCCGGCGGGGAGAGGATCTTCTTTTATACGTACGCCCCTTTCCGTTTCTCGTGCGGAATCACGAAATCCGCGGAAAATCCGGAGAATTTCTGTGCATTCTCCCCAATTCCCGATTGACAAAACCCGGCGGGTATGTTATAATGGAACATCGATAGGATTAACTGCCGGTTAATAAATCGTCATCCGCGCCGCCGTGCGCAGCATTTTTTCAAAGGGGATTCATCCATGAAACGCATCATCAGCCTCCTGCTGTCCCTCCTCCTGTGCCTCGGCAGCCTCTCCGTCCTCGCGGGATGCTCCGAAAGCAAGGAAAACGCCGACAAGGGCGATCAGAGCACGCCGTCGGACGGCTCCGTCGACGTCACGGCGCCCGAAGAAACCGAGACCGAATTCGTCGATCCCTTCGCGGGAACGGACTTTGAAGGCCGTGAATTCCGCGTCTACACGTCCGTGGACAGCACCGACGCGACCAACGGCAACGCGTTCATCCAGGGCTCCGGCGAGCTCAACGGCGAAGCAGTCAACGACGCCGTCTTCGAGCGCAACGCCAAGGTCTGCGACCTGCTCAACATCACGATGTCCTTCATCGAAGCCAACCTCACCTACAGCAACCACGAAGCCACCATCAAGAAGCAGATCATGGCCGGCGCGGACGACTGGGACGTCATGGCCAACGACATCATGGCGTTCGGCAGCCTTGCGCGCGACGGCTACCTCCACAACATCTACTCGAACAAGATCCTCGATCTGAACCAGTCCTACTGGTACGGCGACGCGATGAAGGACTGCCAGTTCATCGAGGGCGGCATGTACATCCTCATCGGCGACTACTTCACCGACGCGCTCCAGTCCGCACACGCGCTGTACTCCAACAAGAACCTCATCAACGACTACTACGACGATCCGAACTACCTGCAGAACATGGTCTTCGACGGCAAGTGGACGTTCGACGCGATGATCGACGTGATCAACACGGTCATGAAGGACTCCGACGGCGACGGCCAGATGAAGGAAGGCGACCTCTTCGGCTTCACCTGCATCGGCATGTGGGGCTCCATGATCCCGTTCCTGATCGGCACCGGCATCAAGTTTATCGAGCGCACCGACGAAGGCATCGAATACTGCTTCAACAACGAGCGCTCCGTGAAGATCCTCGAAAAGCTGAACGAGCTGTTCTACGCGGACGGCGCGCTGACGACCCTCGCGGACTACTCCGACGCGGGCCTGAGAATCGTGTTCGGCGCGGGGCAGAGCCTCATCATCGGCTACAACCGCATCGGCGACCTCACGAAGATGCGCGACATCGAATTCACCATCGGCATCCTGCCCTATCCGAAGCTCGACGAGGACCAGGAAAACTACGTCTCTTCCCTGCACGACACGAGCGAGGTCGGCGCGATCCCGATGACCCTGCCGCCGTCCAGCATGGACTTCTGCACCACCTGCCTCGAGGTCCTCTGCCGCGAGACCGGCAAGATGGTCATCCCGAAGTACTACGAGGAAGGCCTGAAGGTCAAGTACTCCAACGGTCAGGACGACGCGCGCCTGATCGACCTCATCCACGACTCCATCTCCAGCCCGTTCCCGGTCGCGTTCAACGGCACGCTCGGCGGCTTCCTGCTCGGCACCTGCTTCTCCACGCCGCTCGGCAGCCATTCCACGGACTTCGCCTCCGCGTACGCGAAATCCACGAAGGTCGCGATGAAGACCCTCGACAAGACGGCCAACGCGTTCCTCCAGAACCTCGAAAACGGGAACTGAGCCGAACCCGGATCCCATCAAAAAAGCCCCCGAGCGGGGCTTTTTTTGACGGAGTTTCCGGATTCAATGCACCTCGTACCCGCTCATGCGGAAGTCGATCGCCGCGGGGACGGGATGGCGGCTGAGGACCTCGTCGGCGGAAACCTCGTCCGCCGGGCGGTTCTCGTCCCGCGCGATCTTCTCGCGGTAGAGCTCGATCCACACGGCCGACGTCGAGACCTCGCCCTCGCGCATGTCCGCGACCTCCGGGACCTTCAAGAGCAGCGCCTCCGCCTCGTCCAGCCGTCCCTGCTTCACCAGGTTCTGGATGTAGAGGAGCGCGATCCGCCCGTTGCCGAGGTAGCCGGGATGCGCCGTGACGCCCGCCCGGATCGCTTCGTCCGCGTCCTCGGGCGTTCCGTGCGCGCGCAGATAGGCCGCCGCGTCGATGACGAGCCGCACGTATTCGCCGCCGACCGCCAGCGCGCGCTTCATCAGGGCGACCCCTTCCGCGTCCTTCCCTCTCGCCGCCGCGAGCTTGGCCAGCGCCGTCAGGGCAAGCGCGTTTTCCCGGACCGCAAGGGATTTCCGGAAGGCCGCCTCCGCCGCGTTGAAGGATTTCGCCTCGTAATAGAGGCATCCGATCTCGAGCCAGGCATACCACGACTTCTCGGGGATCGCCTCGAGCTTCTGGAGGATCGCACCGCCCGCCGCGCCGCCCGCGTAATCGATGGCGTAATCCTCTTCGAGGACGGGGGATTTCTCCGGCAGCCTGCCCGTCTCGTACAGCGCGAGGAAGTCGTGCTCCGGCGAATCCGCCGCGATGCTCTCCGCAGGGAACGGGACGAGGGAGGAGAGGGTTTCACCCGTATAGAGCTCCGTGAGCGCGCCCCAGCCGCTGCCGTACGATACGATCTCCCTCTCCCCGGCCTGCTCGAAGTACGCGTCCGCGTGATTCACGAGGTCGAACCGGCCCGCGAGCGTGAGGATATTCTCCGTATACGCGGAAGAGATGCGGTTGTCGGCGTTTTGGAAGAGCGTCGGCTCGCCCGTGAGCGCGGCATACCCCTCGGTCCATTCGAACTTCGTCCGCCCCGCCATCGGCCGCTGCTCCATCTGCGAGTGCAGAAGCCCCGCCTGCGTCTCCGCGTAGTACCGGTCGTCGTGCGAAAGCCAGCGGTTCCACGTCCGGCCGCCCTGCGATTCGGTCCCCCACACGAAGAGCTTGCGCCCGATGAGGTTGTCGGTCGAGAACTGCACGAATCCCCGCCCGTCGCCACGGACCGCGCCCTCGAACTTCGGCCTGTCCTCGGGGATCTGGAAGAAGTAATCGTAGGCATAGGAATGCTTCGCGGGCCAGTAGCCGTAATCCGGGACGGGCGTGCGGTGCGCCGTCGCGCGTCCGGCTTCATTCCGGCCGTATGTATAGTACTTCTCCGCCGGGACGAGGATGCGGGTGTCCTCGTGCTGCTCGGCAGCCATGTTCGACCACCAGTAGACGTAGGTCGACCGGTCGTGCGGATTCTCCACCGTCACGCGGACGAGGAGCACGTCGCCGGCCAAGGTCGCCCGCACGACAAAGACGAGACCGCGCTTGCGCTCGTATTCCCAGAGCATCAGCGTCTCGCCGCCCGCCGCGTTCGGGCAGTGCGCCGCGAAGAGCGGGGAGCAGGTGTGCATGTGGTGCCCGATGATCCCGACGTTCCACTCCACGCCGCCGGAGAACCACGCGTTGCGGAGGGCGAGGTTGGCGGGCTGGAAGACGTTGTTGCGGAAGAGGAGCTCGCGGCCCTCGTCCTTGGAATAGAGCGACCAGAGGCGGCCGCCCAGATCGACGGCGAACTCCGCCCGCAGGTGTTCGTTCTCGAGCACCGCCATGCGGAGGGCAGCGTCGGCGGGATTCCGGTCATAGCCGTCCTGCATGGTATAGGGGAGCATCGTGTGGACGTGGCCCTGATGGACCCACGCGCCCTCTTCCGGCGGCATCCCCGGATCCACGAGGGCGGGCGCGGGATTCCCCCCGGCGAGCCCCCGGATGTCGGGGATGGCGTTCGGCGTCCCGAGCGACGCGCACTTCATGGGAACGCGCTCAAAAGCAAACATAAACAGTCCTCCTCAGAGATGGGGTTGATGGTATTGTAGCACAGGAGGCGGGAGAATGCAGGGGGATTTTGCGAGGAGGAATCCTCCGTACGTGCGCTGCGGCCGGAAAACGGGGTACGATCCGTTCACGGTTCCCGGATGATCCGGCAGGGGATTCTCTCGTCGATGAATACCGGACGCTCACCGCAAGAGATCAATTCTTCAAAGTATGTACGGTTGTCTTCGATCACGTTGAAATCGAAAGCGTACCGCACGCTCCC
>JAFYBI010000366.1 GCA_017540285.1 Clostridia bacterium
ACTGAAAACAGAAAGGATATCCCATGGAAGCATACAGACAGAGATACGAAGCATGGCTCGCCTCTCCCCTGGTGGACGAGGCCTCGAAAGCAGAACTGACCGCGATCCGTGACGACGAGGACGAACTCAAGATGCGGTTCGGCTCGACGATGGAATTCGGCACGGGCGGTCTCCGCGCGAAGATGAGCGCGGGCACCAACCGCATGAACCTCTTCACCGTCGCGCAGGCCACCGAAGGCGTCGCCCGCCTGATCGAATCCTTCGGCGAGGAAGCCAAGGCCCGCGGCGTCATGCTCGGCTGCGACAGCCGCAACAACTCCGCCGCGTTCGACCGCCGCTGCGCCGAAGTCCTGACCGCGCACGGCATCAAGTGCTATCTCTTCGACGAGCTCCGCCCCACCCCGATGCTCTCCGCCGGCGTCCGCTACTTCGGCTGCATCGCGGGCATCAACATCACGGCGTCCCACAACCCGTCGGAATACAACGGCTACAAGCTCTACTGGGAAGACGGCGCGCAGCCCACGGGCGACATCGCAACGAAGGTCGCGGACTTCATCGCCTCCTCGGATATCTTCGCGGACGTGCCTTCGCCGGATAAGGTCCGGGAAGATCTGATCGTCTCCGTCGGCGCGGATTTCGACGAGATCTTCATGAACCTCTGCATGGCGGAGCAGGTCTATCCCGACGCCGTCCGCCGCGACGCGGATGAGCTGCGCGTGGTCTATACGCCTCTCTGCGGCGCGGGCTACCGGATCGTGCCGGAGGTGCTCCGCCGCATCGGCGTGAAGAACCTCTACACGGTCCCCTCCCAGATCGTCCCGAACGGCAGCTTCCCGGGACTCGAGAAGCCGAATCCGGAATACCCCGCGGCATTTAAGGAAGGCATCAAGATCGCAGAAGAGGTCGACTCCGACCTCATCATCGCGAACGACCCGGACTGCGACCGTGTCGGCGTCATGGCGCGCGATTCGAAGGGCGAGTTCCGCTGCATCACCGGAAACCAGATGGGTTCCCTCCTGCTCGACTATATCTTCTCCGCGCTCGAAGAGCAGAACAAGATGCCCGCCGACCCCTATGCCGTCAAGACGATCGTCACGAGCGAAATGGCGACCGCGATCTGCAAGGCGCACGGCGTGGAGCTGCACAATGTTCTCACCGGCTTCAAGTTCATCGCCGAGGTCATCGCAAAGCACGAAGCGGAAGGCCGCGGCACGTTCCTGCTCGGCTACGAAGAGAGCTACGGCTATATGAAGGGCCCGTACGCGCGCGACAAGGACGGCGTCGTCGCCTCCATGCTCATCACCGAAATGGCGGCGTGGTACGAGCTGCGCGGCATGACCCTCATCGACGCGATCGAGTCGCTGTACAAAAAGTACGGCTTCTACACCGAAAACGCCGCGGAGATCTATATGGAAGGTCTCGACGGCAAGGAAAAGATCAGCGGCCTGATGGAAAAGCTCCGCGCCGACGAGCCGGAGACGATCGCGGGCTCCCGCGTGGTCAACGTCCGCGACTATCTCGCCGAAACCTCGAAGAACACCCTGACGGGCGAGGTGAGCGGGACCGGGCTGCCGAAATCCAACGTCCTCTACTGGGCGACGGAAAACGGCAACGTCGTCGTGGCGCGTCCGTCCGGCACCGAGCCGAAGATCAAGTTCTATATCCTCGCCAACGGCGCGGACGAGGAAGAGGCGGGCCGGAACGCAAAGGCCTGCACGCATTCCCTCGAGGACATGCTCGGCATGCCGCACGACAGCCTGAAAAAATAAAGACCGAAGTCCCATCTTTCGAAAGGAGCGTCTTTACATGCTCGAAACTCTTCTGAAAGAACGAAATCTCCCCGCCCTCATGACCATGAAGGACGGAAGTCCCGTCACCGCTGAGAACTGGTGCGCGCGCCGCCGGGAATTGCTCGACACGCTCGCCCGCGAGGAATACGGCGTCATGCCGGAAAAATGCGGCGAAACGACCTTCCGGGAGATCCGCCGGGACCGGATCGCGGCGGGCGTCGCCGTGGAACACCTCGTCGAGGTGACCTTCCCCACCCCGGACGGCGCATCCTTCACCTTCCCGGCTGCCATCCGCATCCCGGACATCGCCTCAGCGGAGAATCCCCTCCCGGCGTTCGTCTATATCTCCTTCGGATTCCCGAAGTACGATCCGAACGAAGAGCTCGCGAACGAGGGTGTCATCATCGCGGAATTCGTCATGAACGCCGTGGCGCATGACGGCGAGGATCACTATGCGACCCTTCTCTCCCCGCACCTGTTCGAGGACGGCAAGCGGCCGCCGGACGGCACGGGCAAGATCGGCATGTGGGCCTTCGCCGCGTCCCGCCTGCTCGACGTGCTCCTCACCTTCGACTGCGTGGACCCGGCCCGCATCGGCGTCGTCGGCCATTCCCGCCTCGGCAAGACCGCGCTCTGGGCAGGCGCAAACGACGAGCGCTTCACGCACGTCTTCTCGAACGACTCCGGATGTTCCGGCGCGGCGATCACGCGGAAGAAGATCGGCGAGACCTTCCCGCGCATCGCGAACGTCTTTCCGTACTGGTTCTGCGAAAACATGCAGACCGTCTCCGCGAGCATCGAGGCGTCCGAATCGACCGATTTCGATCAGCACTTCCTCCTCGCGGCATGCGCGCCCCGCAAGGTCTACGTCGCGTCCGCCTCCGAGGATGACTGGGCCGATCCGACGTCCGAATTCCTCTCCTGCTGCGCGGCGTCCCCGGCGTGGGAGATCCTGGGTCTGAAGGGCTTCGTCACCCCGGACAGGCTGCCAGAACCGTGGGACACCCTCGCCGAAGGGAACGTCGGATACCACCTCCGCCCCGGCACGCACTTTCTGTCGCGGCACGACTGGATCCGCTACATCCGGTACATCAAGCAGTAAAACCTCCATCGGGAGGCGTTCTTCGCGGGACGCCTCCTTTTTTCATCGGGAAATCACGCCGGGCGACGCATTGTTCGCCGCGATTCGGGGAATCCTGCCGTATCAGGATGGAAAGGCGGTGATTTTCATGAAATTCTGGATCACCTTCACGGCATCCCTGCTCGTATCGGCGGTGATCCTGTCCGTCGTCCCGGCGCAGGGCGAGGCCGCGATCTACGACGACGTGCTCCGGCTCCGGGTGATCGCGGAATCCGATTCCGAAGCGGATCAGACAAGGAAGCTCCGTGTTCGCGACGCGGTCCTCGACGCGTCATGCGCGCTCTTCGGAGACTGCACGAACGCGGAGGAGGCGGAGAAGCGTGCGGCTGAGGCTGCGGATACGATCCGGCGGATCGCGGAAGAAACGGTGCGGGAATACGGCGGCGAATCGGCGGTCAGCGTCACCGTCGAGCGGGAGCGGTATCCGCGGCGGGACTACGGCGGCTGGATCCTCCCGGCGGGGACCTACCGTTCGCTGCGGATCACGCTCGGGGAAGGCGCGGGGCACAACTGGTGGTGTGTGCTCTATCCCGGGCTCTGCGTGCGGTATGCGGATGCCGGGGACAGCGTCGCGGCGGGACTGACGCCCGCAGAATATCAACTCGTGACCGGTCAGAAGACGCGAGGCGCGCGGATCCGGTTCCGTCTGTTCGAGCTTCTCGCGGAGCTTGCGGACGGTCTGCGGGGCGCGCGGGAGGGCTGAGATTTTTCAATTTTTTGAAAAAACCTGTTGACAAGGGAGACCGCTTGTGTTATAATATCACCGTTGCGGAAGCCGGTCGTCCGGTTTGACGCGATACGGCGGAATAGCTCAGCTGGCTAGAGCAATCGGTTCATACCCGATAGGTCGTGGGTTCAAGTCCAACTTCCGCTACCAAAATTCTCCTGCGTGTATCCGGCCCGATGGTCAAGCGGTTAAGACACCGCCCTTTCACGGCAGTAACGGGGGTTCGATTCCCCCTCGGGTCAGCCCGCAGGAGAATTGTTTTTACGGCCCGATGGTCAAGAGGCTAAGACACCGCCCTTTCACGGCAGTAACGGGGGTTCGATTCCCCCTCGGGTCATTCGAAAAGATTGGC
>JAFYBI010000367.1 GCA_017540285.1 Clostridia bacterium
GCCGGGCGGGAGCTGATCTTCGGCTCGGAGGACTGGATCCCCGTCGGCTATCCGACTGAGGACGGGCACGCTCCGGGGAACCGGATCAACGCAGGGCTGGCGTTCGTCATCCTGAATTCCTCCGAGGCAAAGGACGAGGCGTTCTCCCTACTCGCCTCCTTCATGAAAGGCGGCGGGCAGCGAAGTTCGGACACCCAGAGCATCCCTGCCCTGAAATCGCGGTACCGGGAGCTGATCGGGACCTACCTCGGCGGCAGCCTGGCGATGTGGGCGAACGGCTCCATCTCCGTCACGGCGGCGGGGATGGACAACAGCTACATGATCCGGCAGAGCGGGCAGCCCTATCTCGAAAAGGAACTGACCGCGGAGAGCACGGCGTGGTTCGAGGAATTCTGCGACCGGCCGGTCATGCCGATCCTCTCGAAGACGCCCGCGGACCTCTACGCCATCGTGAACGAGGAGCTTTCGGCGTATTTCTCCGGGGCGGTCTCGGCGGAGGACTGCGCGAAGAAGATCCAGTCCCGCGCGTCCATTTGGCTCGCGGAGCATCAATGACCCAGCGGGCGGGGATCCCCCGCGGGCAAAAGACGAACTCGCCTGCGCCGGGCAGTGCCCGGAGACAGGAGACGGGCGCACTTCGCACGCCCGTTCACCAATATTGAATTGTGCGTACCTGACTGGGTACGCCTTTTCTATTGTCCCCGCGGATTCCGCGGCGCGCGCACCTTCGACGCGCGCTCTTTATGTGTCCCGCGGCACCGCCCGGCCTGCGGCTCACAACGTGCAGCCCGTTCTTTCTTTTTTTTCCGTTTTTCTGAAATTTTTCCGGCCGTCGGGTGTATTATCAGACAGAGGCGCGGAAAGCGCTTGTCAACATCCGCGGAATGTGTTATACTGAATCTGTGAACAAACGGACAAAAGCGAAAAAACGGAAGGAGCGGGACGATGCGGACGGAACCATACGGCCTCGGCGAGGCGGAGCGGGACGAGCTCGCCGCCTTCTACGAAGAGACGCGGGAGCGGACCGCCGCTATGATCTGCAAGCTCCTCGGCGTGTCCTTCGCCGAGCATCGCGCGCTCACAGAGGACCTCACCCAGGAGGTCTATCTCAAGGTCATCCGCTACCGGAAGCGCTTTCTCGGCCAACCCGAGGAGCTGCGCTGGGGCAACCTCGTGATGATGATCCGCAACGTCGTCTCCAACTACCGCCGTCATGCCGCGAAGCTCCGCTTCACCTCCGCGGACAGCGACGAGCATCCGCCGGACGGGGACGACGGGGAAACGGGACCGGAAGCGGTCCTTCTCCGGGAGGAAACGGCGGAGCGGGTACGGCGGGCCGTGGACGCGCTTCCCTCACCCGCCCGGGAGATTGTGATCGAGCGGTACTGGTTCGAGCGGTCCTACGAGGAGATCGGCGCGATGTACGGCATCAAGCGGGCGACGGTCGGGACGATCCTGCACCGGAGTCTCGAAAAGATCGGAAAGGAGATCGGGGAAGATGGCAGGGAAGCATAAGAAGCGCGCCGGGGTGAGGGACGACCTCCTCCGGGACGGCGCAAAGAAATGGATGCGCGGGGAGATCGATGCCCTGAAATCGATCGACACCGCGGGGATCGCGCTCTCTCCGGAGACGGACGCGGCGATCCGCGCAGCCATGAAGCGGGGGGCGCGCCGAAGCCGGCTTGGCAGTCTCTGGCGGGGGGTACGGAACGCGGCGGGATTCCTCGTCACGGCGGTGGCGGTGCTGTTTACGCTGGCGATGACGGTTCAGCCGGTCCGGGCCGCCTTCTGGGACGCGGTCGTGAACACCTACGCGAGCGCGGTGAAGGTCCGGCTGCCCGCAGAGGACGAGATCCCCGCCCGGATCGGGGAGGTCCGCTATCCGACGTTCATCCCGGCCGGGTGGCGGCTCGAGGGCGTTGACGTCGGCGAGCTGGCGGTCCACTACGACCTCACGGACGATGGGGATGCCTTTGTCTTCGTTTTGCAGTCCGTCGCGTCGGAGGCGAACGAAACGCGCTTCGAGCGGGAGGCGCTGGCGGTCGAACAGTGCGAGCGGGGCGGCCGGGACATGCTGCTCGTCACCCACCCGGACGGCAAGATCAGCGTCACGTGGACGGACGAATACAATTTCCTCCTGACGGGGATCGGGGTCGACGCGTCGCTGCTGCTGAAGATCGCCGAGAGCATGATGAAGTGAGAAGAGGGGGAGCAAAGAGATGAAAAACACACGGACAAGAGGCGCGGCCCTGTGCCTGGCGCTGCTCCTCGCCCTCGCGGGCTGCCATGCGAAAGAGCCCGGACTGACCGCGAAACCGGCGAAACCCGCCGAGGGGGCCGCGATCACCGCTGAGGATCTGCCGGAGAATACCGGCGCGACGGAGACGCTCGAATATGTCTACCGCCGCGTAGAGGCCTTTCTGCCGGAGGACGCGGACGACAAGGATATGATCGGCGGCGCGCGGTACGACGCGGAGACCGGTATTCTGCGGTGCGTGATCAACGCCTATGAAGAGGGAGACTGGACCGCCCGCTATGCCGAGATCCAGAACGACGGCACGGTCCTTGTCGAGATCCCGCTCGGGATGCCGGAGGGATACAGAGCGTTTTTTTCCGTCATGGAGGACGGCGCGGTGTGCTGGCTCGCGGATGCTTACGATCCCGAAACTGAGGAGGAGCACATGATGTTCTGCCGCCTGCGGATCGGGGATGATATGGTCGAGGCGGGCGATGATTTCGCCGGTTCGATGAAGCGGAACTGGGCGGACTACGTCAACACGCTGGATCTGGAGAAGGACGCGGACGGGAACCTCTATCTGCTGACGGAGGACGAGCTCGCCGTGTTCGGACCGGACTTCACGATACGCGCGAAAGGCAAGGGGGCGGGAGACAGCGGCGAGCTCCTCTCTGCGCCGGACGGGGTCGTCTGGATCAAGTCGCAGAAGAACGGCCGGATCGGGGTCGCGCCTCTGGATGCGGAAGGGAAGGCGGGAGACAGGCGGATGCTGCCGGCCTCCTTCAACAGTCCGCAGGTTGAAGCCTTCCACTTCCTCCCGGACGGCGCGATCGTCTTTCAGGATTCCGCCGGCGTCTGGCTCTGGCGCGAGGGGGAGGAGGAGCCGGTGTTCGTGATGGACTGGATGAACTCCGACTGCGTCGCCCGGAACTGCACGCTGTTCACGGCGGCCGACGGGGAGACGTTCGTGATCCGCGATTACGACTACGACAGGCCGACGGATATCGCGCTCTGGCGGAAGGCCGATGCGACCGACCTCGCCGCCGTCACCGTGCTCGAATTCTGTGCGACGATCGATCTCCCGTCCTATATCC
>JAFYBI010000368.1 GCA_017540285.1 Clostridia bacterium
AGTTCCTCGCCCTCGGAGCGGACCGGCTCGGGACCTCCCGGATCGTGAAGCTCGTCAAGGCGGGCGAGCAGTAACAGGAGGTTTCTATGCCGACACCCCACAATACCGCCAATCGCGGTGACTTCGCCAAAACCGTCCTCTTGCCCGGCGATCCCCTGCGCTCGCAGTTCATCGCCGAGAACTTTCTCACCGACGCGCGCCTCGTGAACAACGTCCGGGGCATCCAGGGCTACACCGGCACCTACCGCGGTGTTCCCGTGTCCGTCATGGCGAGCGGCATGGGCATCCCCTCCATCGGGATCTATTCCTACGAGCTCTACCATACCTACGACGTCGACAACATCATCCGCGTCGGCTCGGCGGGCGGGATGCAGGAGGACGTGCACCTGCGCGACATCGTCTTCGGGATGGGCGCCTGCACGGATTCCGCCTTCGCCTCCCAGTTCGGGCTGAACGGCTCCTTCGCGCCGATCGCGTCGTGGGAGCTGCTCTCCGTTGCCGTGGAGATCGCCCGGGCGCGCGGATTCCGCTATCACATCGGGAATCTCTTCTCGACCGATCTCTTTTACGCCGAACGCGGCGCCGAGGTGACCGCGTCCTGGAAGAAGATGGGGGTCCTCGCGGCGGAAATGGAAGCGGCGGGCCTCTATATGACCGCGGCGAGAGCGGGAAAACGCGCGCTTGCGCTCTGCACCATCTCCGATCACCTGCTGACCGGCGAGGAGACGCGTCCCGATGAGCGGCAGACCACCTTCACACAGATGATCGAGGTCGCGCTCGAGACGGCTTACCGGATGGAGAATCCGTAAACAAACACATCAGGAGCAATCATGACAACACTCATTGAGTTATTTGACCGGTCCCCGGTGGAGAACCTGCTTGCGACGCTCGCGCTCCGGCCGGACCGGACCGTTTACCTCGGCACGGACATGCGGCGCATCACGCGGCAGCTTCCGGTGTACGAGGAGATCCTCCGGGGACGCGGCATCGGGACCGACCTCTCCTGCCGGAGCGCGGCGAAGAACGACCTCGATTCCACCCTGAACGCGATCGACGCGATCCTCGACGAATGCTCCGACGAGGAGGGCGAGATCTGCATCGTCGATATCTCCGGCGGCGACGAGACCCTGCTGCTCTCCGTCGGGATCATCCTCGGCGCGCGGGCGGGGCAGGGCAGACGGCTTCTCGCCTTCCGCTGTTCGCCGCTCACGCGCATGGGATCCTTCTTCCTCGTGCGGCGCGGGAAAAACGGCAAGCTCGTCGTGGCGCGCGAGCAGATGGATTTCTCCTCGACCGGGGAGAATCCCCTGTCCCTGTCCGTCGACGAGATCGTCACCCTGCACGGCGGAAAGATCACTGCGCGGAACGACCGGGTCCTGCCCGGCAGCGCGGAGGCCGCGGACATCGACGCCCTCTGGGAGCTCTGCACCGAGGACTGCGCGGCGTGGAACGCGACCGTCAACCGCTTCTCGACCGACGTCAGCAAATACGCGGCGGGCGACGGCCTCTATTCGATCCCCGAGACTGCGTTCGGCAAGGGAAAGAACAAGCTGGATCAGTCGTTTTTCAAGAGCCTGTGCCGCAAGGGACTCATCCACCTCGATCCCTTCGGCGACAGCGGCGTCTTCCTCTTCCGCTATAAGAACAAGATCGTGAAGGAGTGCCTGACAAAATCCGGCTCGGTGCTGGAATACATGACACTCAAGACCGCCATGAGCGTCGTGGAGAACGGCCGTCCGCTCTATGACTCCGCGGAGACCGGCGTGATTCTCGACTGGGACGGCCAGTCGAACGGCACGCGGAACGAGATCGACGTCATCCTCACCCGCGGCGTGACCCCGGTCTTCATTTCCTGCAAGAACGGCGACGTCAGCGTGGACGAGCTTTACAAGGTGGCGGCGGTGGCAGACCGCTTCGGAGGCGATTTCTCCCGCCGCGCGATCCTCGCGACCTCGTACTTCGATCCGAAGAGCAAGGCGTACCCCGGCCCGTCCGCGGTGAACAACATCGAAGACCGCGCCCGCGACATGGGCATCCGCACGGTCGAACAGCCGCACAGAATGTCGGAGGAAGAGTTTGCCGCCGCGCTCGCGAAACTCGTGAAATAAGAAAAGGCCCCAACACGGAAAAAGGTTGCCGCAGATCACTCTGTGACAGCCTTTGTTGTTTCGTTTTGCGGAACCGATCAGCCGATTCTGCCGGGGTTGACCTTGATGCCGGGGCCCATCGTGGAGGCGAGGACGCAGCTCTTGATGTACTGACCCTTCGCAGCGGCCGGCTTGGCCTTGATGATCGCGCCGAGCAGGGTGTTGAAGTTTTCGCCCAGCTTTTCCGCGCCGAAGGAGGCCTTGCCGATCGGGCAGTGGATGATGTTGGTCTTGTCAAGACGGTATTCGATCTTACCGGCCTTGGCTTCCTGAACGGCCTTCGAAACGTCCATGGTGACGGTGCCGGCCTTCGGGTTCGGCATAAGACCCTTCGGACCGAGGACACGGCCGAGACGGCCGATGGTACCCATCATATCCGGGGTCGCGATGACGACGTCATAATCAAACCAGTTTTCCTTCTGGATCTTCTCGACGAGATCGGTGTCGCCGACGAATTCCGCACCGGCGG
>JAFYBI010000369.1 GCA_017540285.1 Clostridia bacterium
CCAGTCCGCTGCAGTGAGCCCGATCTGTTCGAGGACCCCGTTCACCACGCCGAGATAGGAAACGACGATCTGGAAGAACAGGACGACCGACGAGACCGGGAGCACCAGCGGGAAGACGAAGAAGGTCCGGAAGATGTCGTACTTCTTGAGATTCCGGAACAAAAGCAAGGCAATGAGAAGCGACAGGATCAGAATGCACGGCAGGGCGACGCCGAAGAATTTGAACGTGTTCTTCGCTGCGAGCTTGAAGGCCGCGCTGCCGAGGACGTCCCGGTAGTTTTTCAGTCCCACGAACTGGGACGATCCCATGCTCTCGGTGAGGGACATCTTCATGGTGATCCCGAAGGGGACCACGAAGAACGCCGCGAGGCCGACGAGGGCGGGCAGCGTGAAGAGGAAGCCGGTGATGGCGTCCTTGGCGCGGAGGGAGAGGTGATGGTGTTTCATGGTCATTTTCGCGATCCTTTACAACGATCTTTGTTATATTATAGATTACAAGCGATATTTTGTCAAGCCCCCGCTTCCTTTCGGCGTGAAAAAACAAACTGCTCCCGCCTTGGAAGAGGGGAGCAGTCCGGCATCCGGCGCTTCATTCGCTCACGTAGAGCTCGAGCGTGTTCAGAAACCGCTTGTAGCAGTCGTCCCACGGTTTGTCTCCGCGGACGTAGGGCATCATCTCGAGGCTCAGATACCGCTCGATGATCTTCGGGATGAGCGCCGCGCTCTGGACGGAGGTGCAGTAATCGATGATCTGCTGCGCGTCCTCGTCGCTGTGCGGAAGCTCGGCGTAAAACTTGTTTTTGTCTTCGGTGACCTGATCCGCAATGGACGCCTTGCGGACGGGCATCCCGATGCGGATATAGGCCGTCCCGCCCCCGCCCCTTCCGCTTTGGATGTCCTCGGAAAGCAGGATGCGGAGCAGGCGGTAGGCGTTCAGCTTGTTCTGCGAAGCCTGCGGGACGGCCGCGTAGCTGATGACCTCGGCCGTTTTCCCGCCCTGCACGGACGGAACGGACAGCAGATACGGCGTCTCCCCCTCGCCCCGGGTGATCAGGGTCATGTCGTTGAGCAGGATGAACGGGGAAAGGGAACTGTTGGAGCACAGATACATCCGCTCGAACAAACCGCTGATCTGCGTATATTCCATGCCGACCTTGTGGGGCTTTCCCGCGTGGTACGCCTTGCAGACGTCGAGGAGCGTGTGCAGCTTCTCCTCGTCGACCTGCACGGTGCCGTTCTCATAGTCGAGGAACGGCATATTGCTCGCGTACAGGAGCTCCATCATGTAGTCGTCGTCCCCGCCTTCCGCGAAGAGGGCGTTGCGCGGATACGTCTCGTGATAGGTATGACAGGCGGCGCAGAAGTCCTCGAAGGTTTTGATCGCGTCCGGATCCACGCCGCCGTCGGCAAGCGTCTCGAGAGAGGTCTTGAAGGCCAGGACCCGCACTTCGATCGGGACGAGCTGCTTTTCCCCGCGGTACGTGCCCCAGTTCATCGCGCCTTCCAGATAATCGTCGGGGCGGAAGGTCTCGTCGTTCATGAAATAGGGGTTGATGTCCGTGAACAGCTTCGTCGTCATGACCTTGTACGGATCGGGCAGATTGAAGCGGTAGCAGAACAGGAGGTCCGGCCCTTTTCCCGCCGGGATTTCCGTTTCGACGATGGCCCCGAATTCGTCGTCTCCGAGCACCTTATAATTCACAGTCACGTCCGGATAAAGCTTTTTGAAGATCTCGACGGCCGGGTTCATCACCAACCCGAGCATCCCCGTGCTGTATACCGTGAGTTCATTCGTCTCCTCCGGCATCACAAAATCGGAGTAATCCCGCGTCGGCCATGCGGGCGGGGCGTTTTCCGGTTCCGCGGACCCGTCGGGCGCGGCTTCTCCGGACGGCGCGTTCGTCTGGGGCGTTCCCGCCGATGCGCCGGAGGGCGTCTCCTCCTTCGCGCAGGAGAGGACGGCGAGGAGCATGATCCCCGCAAGGATGAGCGCGAGGATCCTCTTGACGGCAGTTTTCATAGCGGTTTCCTTTCTGCATTACGGTTCGCTGTCTCCGATCGCGCCTGCGCCTGCGAGGTCCGCCGCCGGGACGAAGTACGTCCCCCAGCCGTTCTCCAGCCGGAGGAAGAAGCATTCGTACATCGCGACGTAGTCCTCGCCCGGGACGAGCAGATACACGAGCGTGCGGCGTCCGGTGAGCGCGGGGAGCGTTTCTTCGGTGAGGACGGGCGTGTCCTCCGGGGGGACGGCAGTGAGGCATTCCCCCGCGCAGAGGCGGCGCTCGGTCTCCTCCCGCGTCAGGAGCTTCACGACGCCGAGGTATTCCGCGATCCCGACGTCCCAGTCCGCCGACCAGAGGACGCAGCCGAAGGCTCGGGTGAAGTTCGCGCAGACGAGATCGTGACAGAGGTTATGCACGAGCCGGCTGTCGTCCTCCGTGTATGCCCCGCACACCCGGACGAGCTGTCCGCCGCGGTCCCGGAATACGGGAAAATCGGCGAAGGAGACGTCGGCGGGATCGCCGGTTTGGATCGCGGGCAGCGCCGGGGCGTCGGACGTCACCGCGGGGAGGTCGAGGATGCGGATGACGGGGAAGAAATCGTCGGATCTGCCGGGGGAGAGGTAATGGCGCATCTCCTCCATCCGGACCTCGACCGCGGCGGTTTCGGGGGATGGTGCGGGTTCCGCCGGGCGCAGCCGGTTGAGTCCCGCTCCGATGCCCGCCGCGAGCAGAACGGCCGCCGCCGATCCGGCCAGGACGCGCCGCAGACGGGCAAAGCGGGATCCGGGGGGCATTTCCTCCGGATCGCCGACGATCTCGTCCGGGACGGCGTCTTCCTCGATCCCGCCGAGCGCCGAGAGGACCGCTTCGTTCCATTTCATACGTCGATTCCCTCCTTTTTGAGAGCTTTCCGCAGCTTTTCCCGGCATCGGAAGAGCGCGGTTTTGACGGCGCCGGGGCTCTTGTGCAGCCGCCGCGCGATCGCTTCGACCGGCTCCATGTTCCGGTAGCGGAGCAGAAAGAGGAGCCGTTCCTCCTCGCCGAGCGATTGCACGAACCGCGTCATGATGTCGCGCAGGGCGAGCTCGTATTCGGGCGGCACCTCGCCGGACGGCAGCGAGTCCGCCAGCTCGTCGAGGCAGAGATCCGCTTCTCCGCCGCCGCGCTTGTCCCGGCGAGAGGCGCGCAGACGGTCCAGGGCGAGGTTGCGCGTGACGGTCGTGAGGAACACGCCGAGCTTTCGGGGCGGATGCTCCGGGATGAGCGTCCACGCGCGGAGCCAGACGTCGCTCACGCATTCTTCGGCGTCCTCGGCCGACCCGAGGATGTTTTCGGCCATCCTTCGGCACGCCGCGCCGTATTTGCGCTCGCACGCGGCGATGGCCTCTTCGTTTCCCGCCCGAAACAGAGCGATGATGTTCGCGTCGTCCACGGCAGCCCCTCCTTCCCGTAAAAATCCGAAAATAGGCTCCTCATCAATATAGACGTTTTTTGTACCCCGAAGGTTACGGGATTTCGGAAATTTTATGAAAATTTCTTCCGGTCGGACGGAGGACCCCGCCCTCTCTCCCGCCGGAGAAGCCGCGTTTTTTTCGTAAGAACCCTTGCAGAGATCCATTGGGTATGGTATAATAGTCCCGGATGAAACCGAGCCGCACGCGATTCCATAAGAAAAGAAAGAGAGGACCCACCATGCAGACGAAACCCATGGAAAAAGCCGGCGGGAAGTACCGCTGGCAGTACGAAATGAGCCTCTTCAAGAACCCGACGATCTTTCTGGCCACGGCGAAGGCGATCCTCATCGCACTCGCCATCACCGTCTTCATCATCGGCCTGATCACCCTGATCGGAGACGGCTTCTCGGCGGACGCCTTCGCGTTCATCGGCAAGCTCATCCTCATATTCCTCGGCATTTTCGCCGTTCTGCTCTGCCTCGGCTACCTGCTCTACGCCGCGATCATGGGCGGGGTCTATGCCGCGGACTTCACGATGGACGAGAACGAGCTCGTCCACAGCCAGTGCCCGAGACAGGCGAAGAAGGCGGAGAAGATCGGCACCGCCACGATGATCATGGGCGCGCTCACCCACAACCGCGGCGCCGTCAGTGCGGGGTACAATTCGGCGGTCCGCATGACGTCGACGACGGAATTCAGCCGCGTGAAGAAGGTCGTCGTTAACCGGAAGCGGGGCGTCATCAAGCTCAGAAGCATCGGCTGGAACGAAGCCTACGCCGACGGGGACGATTTCGACTTCGCGGCGGAATGGATCCGCAGTCATATCCCGGAAACGGCACAATGGGTGGTGAAGGGATGAAAAACGGAAAAAACGGATGGATCACAAGAGGACTGGCGCTGTTGCTCTTCCTCCTGGCGTGCGCCGGCTGCGGACTCTCCGGCGGAGGCGGCGAGAACTTCCCCTATGAACCGGATACCCCCGCGCCTGCGCCGCACGACGGAGTTTTCGTCTCCGAGCACGGCACGATGCGGTTCGGCGGGGACGGAGAGCGTGTCACCGTCGATTTCGACGAAGAGCTCGCCGCGTGGTGCGGTCTGCCCGCGGGCGAACAGGAGGGAACGTATGTCTTTCTGAGCGGAGATCTGCCGCCACACGGCTCCATGCCCGTCCGGTACGACGTCGCGCATGAGCTGGAGCTCACCGTCGGCGGACAGCGTGCGGTGATCCAGCTCGGGATCGCGGCAGAGGACGGAAGGACCGCCACGTCCGGGCTCGACATGGTGACGCCGGAGCGCATTCCGCTCCTGTTCTCCGGGGAGCATTTCTTCTCCGTCGTGTTCCAGAAGGAGGAGTGAGCGGGACCGGCGCGGCAGCGCATCCCCGAAACCGAACAAAAACCAGCCCCGATTTTCGAACCGAGGCTGGTTTTTTGCTGTCGGAATTCCGCCGGGACCGTCGATTGGCGCTCAGCCGGCACTGGTGAACAGCGCCTTGACGCTCGTGACGAACGCCGTCATGTTGCGCGCCGCGATGAAGAGGAACACCGCGATCACGACCACCGCCAGAATGTTGAGGACGACGCCGTTCTTGTATTTGCCCATGACGTTCTTGTTGTTGCAGACCACCAGGAGCAGAATCGCCGTGATCGGCAAGAGGAACGCGTTGGCCGCCTGCGCGAAGAGGATGATCTCCGTCGGAGACGCGCCGAGCGTGCAGACCGCGACGACGCCGAACAGGAGAACCACGAGCCAGATCACCTTGAAGCGGTTCTTCTTCATGTCCTCGCCCCAGCCGAGGATGCCGCTGGAAGCGAACGCCGCCGCGAGAGGCGCGGTGATCGCGGAGGTGAAGCCCGCCGCGAAGAGGCCGATGCCGAAGATCACGGTCGCCCAGCTGCCGAGCAGGGGCGTGAGGGCCTTCGCCATGTCGGCGCCGCTCTTGATCGATCCGCCGGTCGCGTTGATCGTGGCGGCCGCGCAGACGATGATGGCGATGGAGATGACGCCGCCCAGCCCGATCGCGATGATGGAGTCCATCATCGAGGTCTTGAGGTCGGTTTCGGGATCCTTCCACTTCTTCGCCGCGGAGGAGGCGTGCAGATAGATGTTATACGGAACGACCGTGGTCCCCATGAGGGCGGCGACCGTCATCCACGCGCGGTCCACAGAGGGAACGCTGGGAATGAACAGGCCCTTGAGGACGGCGCCCCAGTCGGGCTTCGCGCAGATCGCGCAGATCAGGAAGATCACGCCCATGATGACGACGAGGCCGGTCAGCACCTTTTCGATGGACTTGTAGCTGCCGCTGACCAGGAGGATGAAGGCGATGGCGCCGAGGATGAGGGCGAGGATGATTTTCCAGACCTTCGTGTCCAGCGCGGAGGAGATCGCCTGCAGACCGAGAACGGAACCGGAGATGTTGCCGGTCTCATAGGCGACGTTGCCGATGAAGACGGCGGAGATGACGAGGATCGCGAGCAGAATGCGCACGGCTTTGTTGACGAAGATCGTGCGGAGCGCTTCGCCGAGACCCATCTGCTTGACGATGCCGAGCTTGGCCGCCATGGTCTGCATCACGATGACCGAGATGACGGAGAACAGCATCGCCCACAGAAGCGTGTAGCCGAAGCTCGCGCCGGAGGTGGAGCAGGAGGTCACCGTGCCGGGGCCGATGAACGCCGCTGCCACGAGTGCGCCGGGGCCGACTTCTTTCAGCCTCTCAAGGAAGGTTTTCTTGGGTTTCGTTTCCATTGGTTGTTGACTCCTTTGCTAAGAATGAATGGTTTTATGATTTTGTCCTGCGATGGGAAAATCAAAACGGTTTGATCGCGGCGCCGTTTTCCGTCAGCGTGTCCCGGATGCGCCGGATGAAGCGGATGGCTTCGGGGGTGTCGCCGTGCACGCAGATGGAATCGGCCCGGATGGCGATGTCCCGCCCGGTGACCGCCTTCACCTTTCCTTCGGTCACCATGCGCAGTACGCGCGCGATGCATTCCTCCTCGTCGTGGATGACGGAATCGGGCTTGGAGCGGGCGCGGAGGGAGCCGTCCTCCTCATAGTGCCGGTCCGCGAAGACTTCGCTGGCGCACGGGAGCCCGATCTCGTTCGCCGCCCGGATCATCTCGCTGCCGGAGAGGGCGAGCAGGACCAGCTTGTCATCGATCTCGGCGACGGCTTCTGCGACGGCGCGGGCGAGCTTGATGTCGGCCCCGGCCATGTTGTACATCGCGCCGTGCGGCTTGACGTGATGGAGCCTGACGCCCGCCGCCCGGCAGAAGGCGGACAGCGCGCCGACCTGATACTGGATGTAGGCTTTGATTTCCGCGGGGGAGGCGTTCATGTTCCGGCGGCCGAAGCCCATCAAATCGGGATAGCCGGGATGCGCGCCGATCGAGACGCCGTACCGTTTGGCCAGCGCCACGGCCTTCTGCATCACGAGCGGGTCGCCCGCGTGCCAGCCGCATGCGATGTTGACGGAGGATACGAGGGGGATGATCTCGTCGTCCGCCCCGATGGTATAGGCGCCGTAGCTTTCGCCGAGATCGGAATTCAGATCTGCAAAAATCATGGTGATGTTCCTTTGTTCAGTATTTCAGCGCAGAGTTTTTGACGTCCGTGATGAACATGTGTCCCGGGGCGTGGGTGATGGCGAAGGGAGGCTTCGCGGCCATCAGGACCGCCTGGGGCGTCACGCCGCAGGGCCAGAACACGGGGATCTCGCCCTCCCGGATCGTGACGGCGTCGCCGAAATCGGGCTTCGCGATGTCGCAAATGCCGATCCGGGACGGGTCGCCGAGGTGCAGGGGCTTGCCGTGGACGCGCGGCATGGCGGCGGTGACGGCGCACGCGCGGATCGCCTGCTCGGGCGTCATCGGGCGCATGCTGACGACGACGTTGCCGTGGAAGACGCCCGCCGGACGGCACGGCACGTTCGTGATGTACATCGGCACGTTCCTGCCCTCTTCGATGTGGCGGACGGGGATGCCCGCCTCGAGGAGCTCGGCCTCGAAGGAGAAGGAGCAGCCGATGAGGAAGCTGACGAGATCGTCGCGCCAGAGGTGCTCCACGTTGAGGTATTCGCCCGTCATCTCCCCGTATTCGTACACCCGGTAGCGGGGAAGGTCGCGGGCGATGTCCGCCCCGTCGGCCATTTCGGAGGTGAAGCGGGTGTCGCATACCTCCAGGACGGGGCAGGCGTAGGGGTTCTTCTGCGCGAAGAGAAGGAAGTCGAAGGCGAGGCTGCGGGGGAGCACGACGAGGTTCGCCTGCGCATAGCCCGCGCACATGCCGGACGTCTGCGTCGTGATGATCTCTTCGCGGATCAGGGAGCGCACCTCTTTCGGAGAGGCGGTACGGCAGTCGGTCATGATTTCTCTCCTGTCTGGGTTTTCGGCGAAGCGGGGAAGGAACCGTTGAGAAGCCGGTATTCCTCCTCGTATGCCCTGTTGGCGGCGGCGAGGATGTCCTGCGCCTCCTCGACGGTCACGGGCAGAAAGCGTACGGTGCAGCCGGGCCGCATCTGCGCCGCGCGGGGAAGGTCCGCCGTGATGACGGTGGCGATCTTCGCGTAGCCGCCCGTGGTCTGCCGGTCCGCCATGAGGATGATGGGCTGCCCGCCGGACGGCACCTGGATCGCGCCGAAGGCAGTCCCGTCGGAAATGATGTCGCTCGTGGTCTTCGGGACGATCGGTTCGCCCTCGAGCCGGATGCCCATACGGTCGGTCGCGTTGGTGACGGAATACGGATGGGAGAAGAAGCCGGCGAGTTCCGCGTCGGAGAACATATAGTCCTGCGGGCCGGCGATGGTGCGGAGCACGACGTGCTTGCTGAACACCGGCAGGGAGGTGAGCCGCCGGCATTCGAGATCCGGCAGATCGGGCACGGGCGCGCGCAGCTGCAATATATCGCCCCGCCTGAGCTTGCGGCCGTCATACCCGCCGATGCCGAAGCGCAGTCCGGTGGAGCGGCTCCCCATGACGAGGGGAAGATCGAAGCCGCCGGAGACCGCCAGATAGCACCCCATGCCGTCGCGGGTCCCCGAGAGCTCCAGGGTGTCCCCGGATTCGATGCGGATGGCGGCGCCGTTCTCCACCTCCGCGCCGTTGAGCTTCGGTGCCATGTCCGCGCCGGTCAGGGCGATCACGCAGGAGCGGTAGAACCGCGCGGTGATGCCGAGAAGCATCATTTCGATCACGGCCTCGCCCGGATCGTTGCCGACGAGCGCGTTGGCCCGTTTCATCGACAGCGAATCGCAGGCTCCTGTCGGCGCGAAGCCGCTTGCCTGATAGCCGAAACGGCCGAAGTCCTGGACCGTGGAGAGCAGGCCGGGGGAGAGGATCTCCATGCTCATCTGCGCCGCCCCCCTTCCAGGTAAGGACACTCATAGGTGCCCGCGTTCACGGCCTTTTCGATCTTCCGGTATTCCTTTTCGTCGATCGGGACGAAGCGGATCTTGTCGCCCGCCCGGTAGAGGATCGGTTCCTCGCGCCGCGGATCGTACGGGCGGACGGGGGAACGGCCGATCAGACGCCAGCCGCCGGGCGAATCGAGGGGATACAGCCCGGTCTGGTTGCCGCCGATGCCGACGGAGCCCGCGGGGATCAGCTGACGGGGCTGCGAAAGGCGCGGGGTCTCGAGCTTCGGATCCATCCCGCCGAGGTAGGAGAAGCCCGGCAAAAACCCAAGCATGTAGATGAGGTAATCGGGCGCGGCATGCCGCCGGATGACCTCGCGCTCGGAAATGCCCGCGTGCTCCGCCACGTAGGGAAGATCCTCGCCGTAATCGCCGCCGTAGCAGACGGAAATCAAAAAAGTCCTGGACGGCGCCGCCGCGCTCGCGGTATTGCTCTCCGCAACGCGCCGGATCTCCCGGCAGAGCGCGTCATAGCGGATCACGCCCGGATCGTAATTGATGAGAAGGGAACAGAAGGTGGGGATCATGTCGGAGATGCCGGGGACCTCTGCGCCGTCCAGGAGGGAGCAAAGCGCGTGGACCCTGCCGTTGACGGCGGGATCGATGCTGCTGCCGAACTCCACGGTGACGGCGGAATCCCCGACCGGGCGGATGCGGAAATCACTCAAAAAGATCAACTCCATTGTGCAAAATAACTTTTTTATATTTTATCATTATTCCGCCGGATTGTCAACATTTTTTCGCATAAAAGCAAAGAAAACTTATAAGTATGCAAAAAAGTTTCGCCGGGATCCGGGAAACGCTTGCAAAAACCCTCCCGATCGTGTACAATGGAGAAAAATCGTGAAATCACTGAGGGAGGATTTGCCGTGACCGTTCTCTTTCTCCTGATCGTCTTCGCCGCCTTCTCGATCCAGTCGCTCACGGGCTTCGGAGGGCCGCTCATCGCCATGCCGCTCGGCATTTCCACGGTGGGGCTGGCTGCCGCGAAGCCGGTCGTGACGCTCTGCGCCTGGCTCTCCGCCGCCGTCATCGCGGTCCGGGAGCGGCACAACATCGTCTGGCGGGAGCTTTTCAAGATGTCCGGCGTGATGCTCATCTTCATGATCGCCGGGCTCTGGCTCTTCAAGAATGTGCAGATGCCGTTTCTGCAGGTGCTCTACGGGATCGTCGTCCTGTGCATCGGGGTGAAAAAGCTCTTTTGGCCCTCCGTCGGGGAGATGCCCCGGTGGGCGGTCGTCCTCTCGATCTGCTTGGCGGGCATCATGCAGGGGCTTTTCGTCTCGGGCGGCAGCTTCCTCGTGATCTACGCGGTGGGCGCGATCCCGGAGAAGCAGAAGTTCCGCGCGACCCTCAGCGGTGTCTGGGCGACGGTGAACGTCCTGCTGCTCGCCAGCTATGCCGTCGACGGTTCCTTTGCCCGGGAGGGGGTGCTCCCGACGGCGGCTTTGAGCCTGATCCCGCTGTCCCTGGCGGTCGTGTGCGGGAGCCTGCTCGCGGGAAAGCTGAACCAGAAGACATTTTTGAAGGCGGCGTACATCCTCCTGATCGTCTCCGGCGCGGTGCTCCTCGTGACGAATCTGTAACGCCGCGGAAAAACCCGGAAGAATTGTCCGAAACCACTTGACGGAGTTCTTGCGATCGGATATAATCAAAACGGAACATCGTCTTCCGGCGCGCCGGGGGACACGGCCTCACGAAATACCCCGAAGGAGGTTTCCCATGAAAAAGAGACTATATTTCCTCGCGCTGCTGTGTGCGTTCGCAGCGCTTCTGGCGGTGTACGCGACGGCGGCGAACGTCACCATCAATTCCACCAACTTCCCGGACGCGAACTTCCGCAGCTATGTGTCTGCCAACTGCGACACGAACAACGACGGCACGCTGAGCGCGTCTGAGATCGCGGAAGTGACGGAGATTTCCTTCGACGAGGAAGGCATTTCCAATCTGAAGGGCATCGAAACCTTCACGTCTCTGGAAATATTGTACTGCAGCGACAACCAGCTGACCTCGCTGGACGTGAGCAAAAACACCGCGCTGAAAGAACTGTACTGTTACTCCTGCGCTTTGACTTCTCTTAATGTCACCGACTGCCCTAAGCTGGAAACACTGCTGTGCGATGATAACCAGCTGAAGTCTCTGGATGTAAGCACGAACACGGTGCTTGCAACGCTGGCCTGTTCCGACAACCAGCTGTCTATGCTGGATGTGAACA